>CAYHBE010000117.1:0-5777 GCA_964354765.1 uncultured Dehalococcoidales bacterium
AATATCTATGAGAAGGTACGTGATTTACCATATGCAGTTATTCCGGACCTAAATGATAGTAATAAATTTGCGGAAATATTGACCTATGGCAGAGGCTCCTGTACACCTAAGCATCTATTACTCGGGCATATGTTTGAAAAATTAGGCTTAACCGTCCTATACGCTGTTTTTCCTTACCGGTGGGATCATGTAAAATTCGACTATCCACCACTCTTGAGAAAGCTTGCTCAAAAAACCCCGTTAGCTTACCATCTTGCTTGCCGAGTCGATATTGCAGGCAAGCTGATATTAGTTGATGCTACACTGGATCCACCGCTGGAGAAATTAGGTTTGCCGGTCAATAATTCATGGGATGGGATAAGCAACACTCTTTTACCTATAATACCCGAGGGGGAGGAAGAGCTTTATCACCCTTTTGAGGCACTGCTAACAAAAAAAAGTGATCCCGATGAAAATACTCTTGCGTTTTATGACGAGCTTAACCGACTGCTGGAAGAGGGAAGACATCTCTAATCCACCTTAGGCAAGACGCGCTTCTTTTCAATATTTTGTATTGCCTGTATCCTTTGTGACAGAGGCGGATGGGAATAATAAAGAAAAACATAAAAAGGGTGCGGCGTTAAATTTGACAGGTTTGTCGCTGAGAGATTTTTCAAAGCCTGGATTATTGTTCCCGGCTTTTCTATTGTTTCCGCAGAGAAACGGTCAGCTTCATACTCATTCTTTCGTGAAAACATTTGTAATGAAATTGACAATACAAGTTCAATCGGCGTGTATAGAAGTAAAAATAATACCAGTCCGGCATACAAAGATTCCTCTTTCATATAAAAAGCCTGGTACAATTCTTGGTTTCCAAGAAATAGAGACAGCAAGAAGAATAATATTCCGATATGCAATATGCTAATAAGCATTCCCTGGACAATATGTTTTTTCTTATAATGCCCGACTTCATGTGCCACAATGGCTATCATCTCAGAGACAGAATGTTTCGCGATTAGCGTGTCGTATAATGCGATGCGCTTATTTCGTCCGAATCCTGTGAAGAAAGCATTTGATTTACTTGAACGCTTCGAACCATCCATTACAAGGACATTTTTGATAGGGAAATTAACCGAATCAGCATATTTGAAGATAGCTTCCTTAAGTTCACTAGAATCCAAAGATATAAATTTATTGAACATGGGCATGATCCAGACCGGAGCAATATATTGTATCACGAGCAAAAATATGACTGCCGCTGCCCAGCAATAGACCCATATGTAAGGACCTCCAAACTGGAATAACGACAAAACACCAATCAAGAGCGGTGCTCCCAGCAGCAGAGCTAGACCGACTCCTTTCATTCTATCGAAAAGGAATGTTTTCGAGGTTGATCTATTGAATCCAAAACGCTCTTCAATTACGAAGGTATGATAAATGCTAAAAGGCAATTTCAAGAAGTTGTAAACCAGGAGTAATATACCGATATACATTAATCCGGTTACAAGAGGAATGAACTGCCAGTCTCTAACAAGCTGATCGAGCCAATTGAAACTTCCTGAAAACCAGAAAGCAAGCAGCAGCGCCAATGTAAAACTGCCCTCTATTAAACCGAAACGAGTCGTCGAGCGTATATATTCTCGAGACTTGTTATTGTTTTCTGAGTCATAAATGCCTTGCAGGATTGATGGTAACTCGGATTTTAGTGCTTTTATATTGAGCAGACTCGCAGTTAGTTCAAGAATATATTCCAGAAGAAGAGCTGTCAGTATGATAATCCCAAAGATGTTCATATTCAATGGCTATCCCATGATCACAGTCATATTTAGCATAAGCTGTTTAAGCTGCGTCGGCAACTCTTCTTCCGACAAGTATTAATTAGTGACGTACGAATAATGTTCGTCAAGTCTCTTTTTTATATGAAAACAAGATCGTGAAATGTTTAAAGATCAAACTCAGCTAATTGATCTTTGAGTTCTTTGGGGTTGGTCGCAGGTGATCGGCAAGTAAAACGCTCACATATAAAAATCGTTGTATTTTTGTCTATCGTGTGCTTACCTTCGAATATTGGAAGTCCCGAAAGAGCTGAATCTTGCGATTCGCATGCAGCCAGCACCTTGTTTGGCATCCACGTGTTATTGATCACCCGCATCATCGCTTTAGTATTTTCATCATCGTGCTTACCTATGATCGCGATTTCCTTGGGTATTGAGAGATAGAAATCAAGTGCACATAGCCAGTTAGAAAAGCTTAGCGGATGCTGCCTGGATAGATCTATCACTGTCCGTAAGGATTTTGATGCAATTTTTTCGAAATTTTCTCTGCCGGTAATACGCGATAGCTTTAATAAAACCAGTGCTGCGGAAGACGAACCAGAAGGTATCGAATTGTCGGTAAGAACCCTTGGTCTTACGATCAACTCCTGGTGCTCTTTGGCGTTGTCGAAGAATATACCGCTGGATTCATTCCAGAATGATTCTACCATGACTTCAGCCATGTCTATCGCTTGTGTTAACCACTTTCCACTAAAAGTTGCCTCGTGGAGTTTCATAAATCCATCGATGACCAAGGAATAATCCGATAAGAAACCATCGACGTTTGACCACCCATTATTCCATATGTGCCTTATGTATGGACCGGTTATCATCGAACTTATCAAGAATGTTCCAGTTGAAATTGCCGCTCCCAGGTAATCTCTACGTCCAAGCACGGATGCAGCCTCAGCTAAGCTGGATAACATCAGCCCGTTCCAGCTTGCGATAATCTTCTCGTCGCGCGCAGGCTTTATCCGTTTCTGGCGATGAGAGAGAAGCATAGACCTGGCAATTTTTATATCTTCGGGTAACTCCGCCACCAATATTCGACTGCTGTGCAAGATATTACTCGTCTGATTACCAATGTCTGTGAGACCGTAGTATTCAGACAGCTGTCTACCCAATTTGTCTCCAAGAAATTGAGTAATCTCCTTGGTAGTCCATAAGTAAAATTTACCTTCAATACCTTCGCTATCAGCATCCCGGGTGCTGTAGAATCCCCCTTGTGGACTTGCCAGATCTCGAATTGCGTAGTCCAGCGTCTCTTCTGCGATACGGCGGAACTCAGGTCTTTTAGTTGCCAGGTATGTTTGCATATAAAATCGGCTGAGTAGAGCGTTATCGTACAGCATTTTTTCGAAGTGTGGTATACGCCAGCGGTCATCTGTTGAGTAGCGGTGGAATCCGCCTCCGAGTTGGTCGAAGATACCGCCATTTGCCATTTTTTCCAAAGTCAATGTGACCATTTGAAGAGCTTCCGCATCCCGCGTCCGACGATAGTACCGCAACAAGAACTCTAACGTCATTGGCTGTGGAAACTTAGGTGAGGAGCCAAATCCCCCATTGATCCAGTCAAAATCTGATTTCAAATTTTCATAGGCTTCGTCTAAAATTTCGATGGATAATGATGCCTGTTTATCCCGGATGGGATTACGTTTCAAAGTAGCCATAATTTGAGCACTCGTTTGGTCGATTTCATCTCTTCTATTTTTGTAGGCATCTAGAACTGCCGCCAAAACACGACTAAATCCCGGTAACCCTTGACGGTCTTCCGGAGGAAAATAAGTACCGCCGAAAAATGGCTTTCCCTCAGGGGTTAAAAACACAGTAAGAGGCCAACCGCCGCTGCCGCTGATTGATTGCACGGCTTCCATATATATTGCATCGATATCAGGCCTCTCCTCGCGGTCAACTTTAATGTTGATAAAATTATCATTCATAAGGCAGGCAATTGTATCGTTCTCAAAGGATTCGTGAGCCATAACGTGGCACCAGTGGCATGCCGAGTAACCGATGCTCAACAGTATCGGTTTGCTTTCGCCGCGGGCTTTCTCAAGGGCTTCCTCATCCCATGGATACCAATCTACCGGATTTTCGGCATGCTGGCGTAAGTATAGACTTGCTTCTTTCACGAGACGATTAGGCAACGTTTATCTCCCCAATATTAATAATAGAAAGGATATTGTAAATTCATTCTACAACCAACTTAAAAAAACTTAAATATGCAATGTATCCGATTCTTACCAATCAAATGGAAACTCTTATGCGAGTAGTGATAAGATGTCAAAATATGATATTGCTTGATTTTAGAGGTTTCAATAAACAATTTGGGATTGTATCTAAGGAGATAAATAGTGAAGGATTTGAAATTTGTAGAAGCTAAATGCATTGGAAATAATTGGCAGGAAGAATATCAAAAGAAAATAGTTTCCGCCGAAGATGCGGTTAGAGTAGTGAAATCCGGCGACCGCGTAATTTTCTCCTACATGGGAGTTCCTCTCCTTGGTGAAGCGTTAGCTGCGCGTAAAAATGAATTAAGAAATGTAACGATACACTGTTTTACACCTACCGAACAAAGGGCAGCGATGTTTTTCCAGGATGGTATGGACGAAGCATTTTATCCCACGATTGAGATCTTCGGCGGTGACTGGGTGCGTACCGCTCCAATAGGTTTGGATTCTAAACGAACTCAATTCTGGCCGGCTACGTTCAGTTCAATGATGAAATCCTTTGACGAACGCCTGGACGAATGCCCCTACACGATCGATGTGGCCATGGCTATGGTCTCACCACCCGATAAAGACGGTTTCTGCAGCTTTGGTTCAACTTTATGGAACAAGCGTAGCTATTGTAAAAGAGCTAAAAAGGTAATCGTAGAAATAAATGATAAATTAATCAGAACTGGCGGGACCAATTTCATTCATATTTCCGAAATTGACTATTTTGTGAAGGGACTGCCCGACGAAACATCTCTTTTAAGTGCAGAAGAAAGAGAATCGATTATAAAAGAACATCTCTCCCGCGCTCAGCCCGAGGTTAGAGCACTTATCGAGGACGTACTCCCACGATTAGAAGAGGAAGATTTAAGGATGCGAATAGCCGAGAATATCTCAGTCTTAACATTAGATGAAGCAAACGAGCGGATTACGGCATTAAAAAAACGGCACGGTATAGAAGAACCAGACCCAATAGCTATGGCTGTAACAAAATACGTATCACAGATCGTAAAAGACGGCGATACTATCCAGATTGGATCTGGTTTCCCTTCGGAAGAAATAATTTCGCTCGGTGCATTTGATGACAAGCATGACCTTGGTATTTACAGCGAGCAGTCTGCCCGAGGTTTTGGAACTCTCGTTCAGAGAGGAATTGTCACCGGAAAATACAAAACATTTCACCCCGGTAAAGTGACTGTAACCAGCTTTTACGGATGCAGTCGAGAGGACCTCGATATTATCGATGGCAACCCCGTTTTCGAACAGTATGATTCCGAATATATTCTTGATATTAGAAATATCAGTCAAAATGATAACTTCGTATCGATCAATAATGCGGTTGCAATAGACCTTACAGGGCAGATTAACGTCGAGACTGGAGTTGGTTCGCGGTTTCTTAACGGCCACGGCGGACAACCAGAACTGCAGATCGGAGCAATCCTGTCAAAAGGAGGAAGGGCACTGACACTATTGCCTTCAACAGCGCTTGAGGGGAAGGTTTCAAGGATCGTGCATCAACTTGATAAGGGAGCAGTCGTTACTGTACCGCGTTATTACGCTGATTACATTATTACTCAATATGGAATCGCCCGCTTGATGGGAAAGGACTGTCGACAGCGCGCGGAGGCGCTAATTACAATCGCCCATCCAGATTTCCGCGAGAGTCTCACCAGAGCAGCCAGAGAGCTCTTTTATCCTTAATTATTGCTAACATACACTTCCTAAAATATGTAGAATAAGCGGTGGTTGCTTGTTCTACGATGTCTTT
>CAYHBE010000118.1:0-5771 GCA_964354765.1 uncultured Dehalococcoidales bacterium
ATGTTCTCCAATTAGTATGATGCCCCCCAGCTTGCTGGGGGGTTATTCACTTCGAAATACACCCTATTTTAGTCGTATGCGAATATGCAATAGACAATATTTGTGCTTTAATTGCGAGCAGACGGGTTTAGTCCAGTTATGGTGCGGTATACTCGGGGGTTATAATCCGGTGTGTTCCGGCAAATCCAGGACGATGTTCATATCCTGCACTGCCGCCCCCGAAGAGCCCTTGCCCAGGTTGTCAAAACGAGCCGCAAGTAGAACTTTTTCCTGATCACCGAAAACAAATATTTCGAGGTTATTCGTACCGTTGCATTTTGTAAAGGTCATAAAACCATTTTCCAGATAATCATCCGCCGGGAAAGGAATTACTTTAATAAACCTCTCTCCGCTATAATATTCCGCCATTACTGCCCTGATCTCTGCAGCAGATAATTGCTTTTTTAGATAGCGTACTATTAGCGGGACGAAGATTATCTCGCCGTTATATACATTCACAACCGTAGGACTGAATAACGGGGCTTGAGAAAGACCGGCATATTTGGTCATCTCAGGGACATGCTTGTGATTCAATCCCAAAGAGTATGGACGCGGATTCAGTATATCTGCGGGCAGGTTCTTACCTTCATAATCCGCGATCATGGACTTACCGCCTCCGCTGTAGCCGGCAATGGCATAACTGGTAACCGGGTAATCGGGAGCAACAATACCTTTCGATACAAGCGGAAAAAGTAGAGAAATGAAACCAGTTGCATGGCAGCCTGGGACGACAATTCTCTTCGATTTTTTAATCAGAGCCCGCTGCCCTTTTTTAAGCTCAGGAAGGCCGTAAATCCATCCGTCGGTCACGCGATGAGCAGTCGAGCCGTCTATGACGCATACCGATTTGTTTGCGATGAAACCAACAGATTCACGAGCGGCATCATCCGGCAGGCAAAGGAAAACAATCTCGGCTTCATTTAGTAATTTTTTCCTGGCTTCAGGATCTTTACGCTTCCCTACCGGGATCTCGATAAGTTCAATATCTTTTCTAGCGCTTAATCGTTCATGTATTTTTAGACCGACGGTGCCGGATTGACCATCAATAAAAATAGAACGTTTCATTTTCCTGACCCTAACTTTAATGCAGAAGAAAATCCTTGTTCGAAAGCATTCATATTTAATTTACCGGTATTCTTGGGAACCGAAGCAAGGATAGAATTTTTGATTGCTTCTACAGATAACATGTTTGTGACGGCGGTAAAAAATCCGAGCATCACCACGTTGGCAACCGCCAGCCTTCCCAGTTCCAGGGCTATCCGCCGTGCAGGCATAAGAATGGGCATTCGGGTATCGTTACTATCCGGCTGTACGAGGTCTTCATCGATAATGATAGTGGTGTCTTTACGTGTTTTACCAATGTACTTTAAGTAAGCTTCCTGCGACATCGCCACCAGCACTTCAGGTGTATCAATGTAAGGATAGAGCACCTTAGAATCTGAGATGATTACGTCGGCTCTGCAGGCGCCGCCGCGAGCTTCCGGCCCGTAATCCTGGGTAAAGACTGCTTGACGATGTTCGTAAACCGTTGCCGCCTGCCCGATAATAAAACCGGCAAGGATGATTCCCTGTCCGCCGAAACCGCACAACCTTATTTCTCTATTATTGACCATTTACAATCACCGGTGCCGGAAGATATGGTCTATCGACATCGATAAATTTTCCGACGATTATCTGTCCACCTAGTGTAATGTCAACATCATCAAGATTTGCATAATGTTTGACAATGCTGTTATAGCGATAATACCTCATTTGTTCCAGTCCGGTCGCCTGTTCATTCATGCGTCCGTAATATGTCGGGCAAGGGCTAATTACTTCGACGAAGCTGAAGCCTTTTTTTTGTATGGCTTCGAGAAAAGTTCTCTCCATCTGCCGTAGGTGAGCTGTTGTCCAGCGTGCGACAAAAGGAGCTCCGGCGGCTCCAACCAGGTAAGGGATATTAAAAGGTTTTTCGACGTTACCAGAACGAGAAGTGGTTGATTTACCCGATTGAGGCGTGGTCGGTCCCATCTGTCCTCCGGTCATTCCGTAATTGAAGTTATTCACACAGATGACGGTCATGTCTATGTTGCGGCGCGCGGCATGGATAAGATGGTTTCCGCCGATAGCTGCCATGTCGCCGTCGCCGCTAAAGACCACCACTTTCAAATCCGGATTGGCGAATTTTAACCCTGTGGCAAACGGCAGTGCACGACCGTGAGTGACATGGAACGAATCAAGTTTCACATACCCCGCTGCCCTCCCCGTGCACCCAATACCGGAGACCATTATAGTTTTATCAAGGTCCAGCCCTGATTTGTTAATAGCACGCAGGGTTGCTCCGAGTATCGTTCCCAGACCGCAGCCGGGACACCAGATGTGCGGTAAACGGTCGGTGCGTAAAAGCTCATCAAGCGGATGCGCTCCGATGCGTGCAATTTCGGTCGTTTTCATATCACTGCCTGTTTGATAGCTTCCAAAATAGTATCCGGGTCATGCACGGCGCCCCCCATATGAGGCACGAGAATCGTTTTAGCTTTCCCGGCAGCAGCTCTTTCGACTTCTAGCGAAATCTGCCCGTAGTTAATTTCAGGAACAACGAACGCTTTTACATTTATAGCAATTTCTCTGATTCTTTCTAACGGAAAAGGCCAAACGGTGATAAGCCGCAACATGCCTACACGTAATCCAATTGCACGAGCTTTCTGAACTGCAATTGTAGCAACACGCGCTGAGATACCATAGCTGCAGACTACTATATCAGCACCCTCTATGCTATCTTCTTCTACATGCATAATTGCCGAACTATTCTTTTCAATCTTATCCACGAGACGCTTTACAAGTTTTCCCTGCACCTCAGCCGTCATTATCGGGTAGCCGCGTTCATCATGAGTTAGTCCGGTAATGTGGAACCGATACCCTTCACCTGCAATTGCCATCGGTGGTACCAGATCGTCATCCGGGACATACGGCAGATATTCTTTTGGTGGAATATTGGGTTTACGGCGAGGGATTATCTCTATCTTCTCTCCGGGGGGGATTGTTACTTTCTCATACATGTGTCCGATAGATTCTTCAGACATTACCAGTACGGGCACACGATACTTTTCGGACAAATTAAAAGCTGCGATAGTCAGGTCGAAAAGCTCTTGGGGAGACGCAGGGGAAAGAGCGATTATACTATAAGGACCGTGGCTGCCCCAACGCGCCTGCATCATGTCGCCCTGACCGGTCATCGTGGGAAGGCCTGTAGAAGGCCCGGCGCGCTGTATATCAACAACAACACAAGGTGTCTCAAGCATGACTCCCAATCCGATATTCTCCATCATAAGACTGAAACCGGGACCTGAAGTAGCCGTCATTGCTTTTAGACCGCCCCATGAAGCTCCAAGCACCGCGGCCATAGATCCGAGTTCGTCTTCCATCTGGATATATGTCCCGCCCTCTTCTGGAAGACGCTCCGACATCGTTTCAGCAATTTCGGTGGCGGGAGTAATGGGGTAACCGGCAAAGAACCGGCATCCGGCTGCAATGGCTCCCTCGGCACAGGCTTCGTCGCCGCTTAGAAAATATTCTCCTGGAAGCTGACTTTCGCTGGTCATGGCTATTTACCGTCAGGTGTTTCGACGAAAATGGCAAATTCAGGACATACACGGGTGCACATACCGCACTCTGTGCATTTTTCCGGTTCCGTCACTCGGACAACCTGATAACCTTTAGCATTTGTTTCGTTTGTCTGATAAAGAATATGCTGCGGACAAAATTCCACGCAGAATGTGCATCCCTTGCAGCGTTCGTCGATAACATGAATATGACGATGTTTGCTTTTCGTAGTCACAGTTACTTCACTCACCAGGGGCATCTTATAGACTAGATTCTACAATACCACAGTAGCTTTTTGATTGGCAAACTAAACAGGCATAATGGAATAATGCATGGGACTCGTATTGAGCCGTATTTGTTGTCTTTTCTTCGCCAATGTTATAATGAGCGTTAATCCAGTCGTATTAAGTTGATCGAAATAATCCTATAAACCATCATTTTCCTACAGATTCGAGGCCATTTTGATAGATAGCCCTTTCCAACAGGCACTTGATTATATCTACAGTTTCATTGACTATGAACGGCAGGGACCCCGCGTCCGGCAGACCTGGGATCTCAGGCGAGTTGAAGTCTTACTGGAAATGCTCGGTAATCCCCATCTGAAGTTAAAGACGGTGCACATCGCCGGCAGTAAAGGCAAAGGCAGTGTCGCCGCCATGACAGCTTCCGTGCTGAGCGCAGCTGGATACAAAACAGGTCTTTTTACGTCACCGCACCTGCACTTTTTTAACGAGCGTATCCGCATCGATGGCAGTTACATCAGCAACGATGAAATAGTCGAAATGGTTGCTCGAGTAAAACCAGCTGTCGAAGCAGTCAACCGTGACGCCACCTACGGTACACTGACCACTTTCGAGGTTACGACTGCGATCGGATTTTGTTATTTTGAAGAGATGGGGGTTGATTTCCAGGTGATAGAGGTGGGGCTTGGCGGCCGGTTGGATGCTACCAATGTTATAAAACCGGAAGTCTGTGCAATTACGTCAATTAGTTACGAACACATGGACTTGCTCGGTGATACCTTAACTGCAATCGCTACCGAGAAAGCAGGCATTATCAAGACTGGTTGCACGGTCGTGGTCGCACCGCAGGTGGAAGAGGCGGGAAAAGTCTTTAGTGACATCACAAGCAAACGGCAAGCTCGCCTAATCCAGGTTGGAAAAGACATCCAGTATAAAGACCTCGGTTTCGATGGCTTCAAACAAAACCTGGCGGTAACTGGGAGACTTGGTAAATACCATTTTGCTATCCCGCTTCTAGGACAATACCAGCTCGATAATGCATCGGTAGCAGTAGGTATTCTCGAGGTATTAATGGAACAAGGATATCAGATTCCAGTTCAGAAGCTTGTCGAAGGCATGGCACGGGTTAACTGGGAAGCCCGCCTCCAGGTTATTAGCCGGCGACCGCTGGTAATCGTCGACGGAGCACACAATGCGGATTCCGCCCATAAACTTCGTGAAGCTTTAAAACACTATTTTAAATATGACAAGGCTATTTTGATACTGGGATTGTCCGGCGATAAAGACCTGGATGGCATTGTGTCTGAACTGGCGCCGGAATTCGAAAAAGTGATCGCGACGCGATCTATACACCCACGCGCTATGACAACAGCGCCTATAGTTAATGAATTCAGGAAACACGGCATCGAAGCGCTACAAACCGACGACATATCATTAGCTCTCCCGATGGCGCTAAAGATAGCTAAGGAAAAAGACATGATATGCGTAACCGGCTCATTATTTGTCGCTTCTGGGGCTATCGAGCAAGCTGTTTTCCTTGGATTGAAACCTTAGGAAGCTAAAAGAATGATTGGTAGACCAGGTATGCCGCTGGGAGGCGGGCCGCCGGGCATGATGCGCGGTCGTGATTGGACCGAGGGCAGCATTTTCAAGAACCTCTTACTCCTTTCCTGGCCTATGGCTGTAACCAATACCTTAATGATGCTCGGACCTACCATCGATATGATATGGGTGGGTAAGCTGGGGTCAGGGTCGATAGCCGGCGTTGGAGTTGCGGGAACGGCTGTCCAACTGGTCATGGGTGCAATGATGGGCTTGACTGCTGGAATGCGGGCTCTCATCGCACGCTTTATTGGCGCCAAGGATATGTAGCGTTCCAACCGCACCGCTCAACAGGCATCAGTTGTA
>CAYHBE010000119.1:0-5751 GCA_964354765.1 uncultured Dehalococcoidales bacterium
TTTAGCGCGAGGGGATGGATTCTGACGAACGTATTTAACACTACTCTTTTTACTGATCCCTTCATGGGACTTTACACCCCAAAGCCCTGACATGAATTCGCAGCCAGAATCGACGGCGTCTTTCTTCCGGAGACCGCCACGTTGTAAGGATATGATAAGGGATGTGGAAGATAATGGGCAAGGGAGTTTTGTCGCGATGCTACAAACACTAAATCCTAAATAAGCAAGAAATACGAAATGCTAAACAAATCACAAGATACAAATTACAGACAATAATCAATAGTCAATAATCAAGATATTTTGATTTCGGGCTGGCTGGGGGGTTTTGACACGTAACTATTGACAGGTCAAGCAATAAGTCCATATAATAATAGTGGAATTGACCTCTATCTGAATTGTCACCGTATGGTGTGCGTGCCTTAAGGCTAGGATAGGGGTTTTTTATTTTGGCCAGGTTTGCACAAAAATCTCACGGTGATTGATGATTCGTCGATAGATCGTTGCGTCTGTCTTGGTGCCGAAGCTACGAAATATAGCACCCACAACCATGTCCGCTAATTGTAAAAGGTTGTTTTTGGAAGAATCCTGTACTTTTACCTTTTTAATTAAGCGCTGATTAGGCTCATTAATCTTCTTTTTAAGATAACGTTCCAATTGCTGCCGGAAATCTTTACTGCCACTGCCATCGACTATAACGGTCGCGTTTTCGAGCCAACTTTTAGCGTTTTCAAAAACGAGGCCGCAAGCATATTTGTAAAAAGATTCCTTATATTGAAATCCTTTTCCCCATAACTTACTTGGGTCTTTATTAATGGCAATTCCATAATAAAAGAATTCATAGGGAGCGACGGCTTGAAGGAACTGCTCACGAATTTGCTTGCGACATTTATTAAAGCTGAATTCAAAACGTGGGTCAAACCGTAACTCGTGCTTTAGCAAAGAGATACGCTGATCGACTGCAAGAGCTTCGTCGTCATCATTAAAGATGACTAATCCGACGACGAAAATTGAACTAGAACCCTGGACAATTTTGAGTCCTGGATCACCCGATTCATCTACAAAAACAAACACTGCCGGTTATTCCCAAAATAGTTAATTGTGTTAAGAGCATTTTGATAGTGCATTATACATCTATGATTTAATTATGGCAAACTAGATGGGACTAGATTCCCTCGATAAACTCGGGACAAGATCCTTCGCGAGGAGCTGGGATGATTTAAACGTTGGCGGTTTGCGGAATCTCTCTGGATGACAATGAGTGTATCAGGGCAGGTGACGGATTTTAGTAGCGTAACTTAACAAATAGTTATTTAATAAAAAAATACTACATAGATGATAAATTGAGTCCCCAAACGGACAAGTGTTTCTCAAAATAATTCTGTAATTTTTTATAACGCTGATAAAGACTAGTGTCGGACTTTTGCCGGTATAACCGTTGGGTTTCAATTATGAAATAATAATTTTTTTCCACAATGTCCTGATTGACACCGATTTTTGATAATTTTACCGCTTTACCTATCACATCAAGAATTCTAGAATTGTCATAATCATTTGCTAAGAAATCAATACAATTCTTCGCTAGAGCATTAGCTCTTTTACCGTACTTTGTTGTTGGTGTGGCAGTTTCAACATAACGGACATATTTCCAGAGGTTGTTTCCAACTACAATTCTTGGGTAATCTGCCTTATCAGATTCCAATTCATAAGCTCCCGCCAATGCGGAACCATAGACTTCATTTGGAGGAATTCTGATTCCTGAACCAACATCAACACCACCTCTAATAGGTTTGTGATTAAAAAGAGCAAGATTATAAATCAAACAAATACCTTGAAGTGTCGCAAGTATATTGTTAATTGGAATGCAGTGTTCAGTGTTATTTTTCAAAGGAACAGTAATTATGATTGAATCTGAAACACCACGTAATTCCGCATTGAAAGTATTCATGCGTTGTTCTCTTTTCTTTTGTTCCACAGACAAGCCATCAAATACGTCCTTTAATTTGCGAAAGTGTTTAAAGTGCTCCCTAAACTTATTTCTGAGATAGAGGATATATTCTGCGTTCTCCTTAAGAATTTTATTTATCTGAGTCAATTCGCGTTGATTGGGTGGATAGGTACTATTTTCGAGAATGGTTTTACTCTGACCGAGTATGTCGATATATGCTACAAGATATTGGTCTGTCATGATATCAAATTTCATCTTATTACCTATAATATAAAAACACCTAATACCACCTAACTTTTCTCCTCAACAATTGCTATCTCCTCCGTTGTTAATCCATAAAGCTGGTATACAAGCTGGTCAATCTGATGCTCCAATTTTGAAACGTCAGCTTTAGTATCTTTGGCTCTGGTTTTGTTAATATTCGACACTAGCTCAGAAATTTTTTCTTCTTTAGGCTGCTCAGGTATGGCAAGTGGAGATATGTACATTGGCTTGTATTCTAGATAACCACCTTGTCTTTCTGCAGCACTTTGGGAAACTAAATAACGGGTAACGCGTGAATTGAGAACACCTAATAAAAATTTGCTATCACTCACAATGATATTAGCCGGTGCACTAACATAATGTCCTACTTCTGATAAAGAAAACCTAGGTTCTAAAGATAAGTTACCCCAGACAATTTTGGGATTCTCAAATTCTTGCCAGTATTTGCAAGATCTCAACTCCCAAAAATACTTACCCTGATCATCACGTTTTAACAAATCTTTCCTGTATGAGTTCAACCATTTGTAGACTGCAGGATAGTTAGAAGAAAATATTTTTTCAGCTTCCTTATCTGATTTTCCAGACCATGGATGAATTACGTTCTCTGAAGATTCAATCTTTATAAGATACTGCTCAGCATAATTGATATTCCATCGTTTTATATCTTTGCCCCTAAGAAGTGGCTTTAAAATATCGGATGATGACGAATGCTCTGCAATAAGATTGTCATGAGTAGTCTTATCAACAATAAAAGCCTCATTTAATCCAGTAATTATTCCTCTATAAAAACGTCCATTAACATATTGACCAAGTGGTTTTCCCGATTTACGCAACTTATCAAGTAAAAGTAAGATGGCTTTTGATTCCAGCCGCCAGCCATCACCTGTTAATTCCTGTTGGTCAATAATAGAACTATTTGAATCTACAACAGTGGAGAATCTGTTAATTTGCTCTTGAGGATTCCACGTAAAAATACGAGTTTTATGATGGTTGGTTTGCATTTTGCGTAAGACGATGATGCTAGGATAAGAAATTGCTTCAAAAACCGGAGCATCACCGAAATCTATTATCTGCTCGATAGTGGTTTTCGTACCTAAATATTCACGAAGCTTCTTCCCATAACCAGAGCGGAAATATTTATTAGAAGAAATGAACGCAAGGAGGCCGCCTTCTTTTAAAAGCTGAAGAGCCCTTTCGAAGAAATATACATATATGTCGGCAGCGGGATCATAACAATCAAAGTTCTTTTTCCATAAAGGCTTAAATATTGATAATTGCTCCTGCCGTATATACGGCGGATTACCGATTACAATATCAAATCCACCTGTTTTTATGACGTTATCAAATTCTTCTCGCCAATTAAACGGATGATGGGATTTCCAATCGGGGCCAAAATAAGTATCAAGTTCTTCATCAGTCCCTGAGATTAAAGAATTGCCCTGTTTGATATTATTTCCCAGAAATGGCAAGGGTTCGTGATGAGCAAGACTTCTAAGCAGCAAATTAAGTCGAGTAATCTCGATTGCCTGTTGATCCAGGTCTACGCCAAAAATGCTATTGGTAAGTATTGGGAGACGCTCCCATTGGTCAAGTTTATCAACTGGCTTTTTTAGTTCATTAGCATGGTATTTTAGCAACTCATCATACGCCCTTATAAGGAATGAACCGGAACCACAGGCAGGGTCAAGGATTTTGATATTATGCAGTTTGTCCGGGTAGCCGGCATTTTCCTGCAAAAAGTGGTTAACAGTCTGGCTAACTATATAATCTGTGATGAATTTAGGTGTATAGTAAATACCATGCTCTTTTCTACGCTCCTTTTTTGCTGTCAGGGTGTATGATTGTGCGCTAACTCCTAAGTCCATTTTTATCTGGGCTTCTTTTGCACGCTGTTTTGTTACTTCAGCCACATGACCGAGATATTGCTCATAAACGGCGCCCAGCACGTCTACATCTATATCGTTAAAGTTGTAGTTTGCCATACTGCCTGGAATTTCGTAGAGTCCCAGTAGAATGGATTCAATAACCTCGTTTTCCACGAATATTGCCGGATTATCTATAAGGTGTTCTAACTTCTGGTCAAATAATTCGCTATCATAATAGCCGTCATATTCTTTAAATAATTGTCGTACAGTACCCAATAATTCACTTTTTGCTCCGGACGTCTTCCACTGGTGCAATAAAGCTAAAAGTCCTTTTTCTTCAATACCACGGTCTTCTGCAGTACGGATAAAAATGAGACGGTTAAAAAGTTTCTGGATTATTTCATCTACCTGTTCCGGTTTGAGTCCCAATTTCTCGCTATAGCGGAAAATCTGGTTAAACAGTTGTTCCCGCCATGCTCGCATTTGCGTAAAAAGGCGTTTTTCGACCGGAATAAGAATGGGTAAAGCTCCCCATTTTATGGCTTCTTGATTGAGCAAACCAGAAATCAATGATTCTCTGGATAATAACCAGAGACGCTCAAAGTCGGCATCATACAGTTTGCAATCAAGCGATATAAATGGCTCGGTTTTTTGAGCATTGAAGACGCGTAAGGATTGGAAATTGGTAAGGATCGCCCATGTTACACCCTTGTTGTAAGCATATGAGACAGCCTGCTTAATGTGTTTAGGATCATTGATGTCTTCCTTAAAAGCTTTCGCCTCAACATAAAACTGAGAGACGCCATGGAGCTTAAATGCGTAATCTACGCGACCGTTCGAGGTATTATCCTCCGGCGACACTTCGTCAGTATCAGAAAAACTCCAGCCAAGAGCCTCGAAAAGTGGTTGAATATAACCTTGCTTTGTAGCAGCCTCGTTAAAACTTTTAATCTTTGGTTGGGATGCTGAACTGAACTTATTTACGAGGTCTATTATTTTTAATTTGGCTTCTTGTTTGTCCATTATTTTTTTATCCAACTTCCAGCTTTGTTGGTTAATGTGTTGCCCTCTATTTTATAGGTTTCGAGACCAAGATTAGTATAAAGCAAAACTTCATCACCACTAACTTCCCAAGTACCTTGCAAATTAAAAAATGCATAGCCTGAATATGTTCCGTCTTTCTCGAGTTTCAGGTAAAAATTAGGATAGGCTGAATTTGAATAAGTTCCGGCCACTGATGACATCGTATTCGCGCAAGAAATTGATAATAATACGACAAAAAGCAATAAGAAAAAGCAAATAGGTATCATCATTTTTCTATATTTAAATGCCATTTAATTATTGCTCCTCTTAGCTGAGTAAGTTACTGTTCCAAATTATTTTTTTATTAACGTTTTATAAGATATTAGATTAATATTTTCACCCATTATACGCCTGTGAATAAAATGGTACAAGATGACGTAGGTCAAAAATCAAAGGTCAAAAGTCAAAGCCAGAAGTAAAAAGTTAAAGCTGAGTATTCCATGCCTATTCTGTAATTGCCACTTTAATGGCTTCCCCGCTCCCGATTGACATGAGGGACAAGCTGCGCTGGGAATGACAAGAACTTAAGTCAAATGTCAAAGGTCAGAAGTTAAAACCAGAAGTTAAAAGTAAAAGTTGAGGATTCAACCCCAC
>CAYHBE010000120.1:0-5746 GCA_964354765.1 uncultured Dehalococcoidales bacterium
GCAAACCAATGGGTTATGCACCATTATTAGGAGAAAACAATCAGGAGATCCTATCGAATTAGTTGGGTTATAGCAACCAAGATATTGAGGAGCTACATCGGGAAAAGATTCTCTATAAAGAGGAAGCTGCGGACTGGCTCTCTGAAGAACTCGAAAGACTCGATCAAAATATTTAATAATTCATGTTAGGGATTTAATACAAAAAATGATATACGAGATATGGGGAGTCTCTATAAAAACAGCGGATGAACTGAAAATCGAAATTGAGAAATCTGGATATCAACGACCGGTTTCTGGTAGGGCTGAAAAGCAGGCTTCTCACCTTCACCGACAACATCAATGGACACTTTGATCGAGGGTACAAAGCGTGTTGACTTTGTCACAGGTATTGGGTATAAGTACAGTATATATTCCAAGGAAATGCTATTATTTCCAGTCTTCTTTTTAAATAAATAATCTGGCTAAGACGCAGGAGGTTCAAGTATGTTAAAGACAGCAATAGAGTATATTGACAGCCTGAGAAAGCGGAACCTGGAACTGTACCTTTTCGGGGAAAAGGTAGCGGACCCGGTTGAACACCCTATCATCCGCCCTTCGATTAACGCGATTGCTATGACATATAAACTTGCGCACGAAGTACAGAGCACAGCCCTTGCCGTCACACCTTCTATGCTTGATGGTAATACAGTCAACCGTTTCAATTCCCTGTTCCAGAGCTCTGATGATCTGGTGAAAAAAGTGAAACTACAGAGGCTTTTGGGACAAAGGACAGCTTGCTGTTTCCAACGTTGTGTCGGTATGGACGCCATTAACGCCTGTTTTTCTACTACGTATGAAATTGATCATAAGTACGGCACTGAATACCACGTCCGGTTCAAGAAATGGCTTCAATATGTACAGGATAATGATCTGTGTATTTCAGGAGCAATGACGGACGTTAAAGGTGATCGCAGTCTAGCGCCGGGCGAACAGAAAGACCCTGATATGTTCGTCCACATTGTCACGCGCAATAATGACGGTATCATCATCCGCGGTGCTAAAGCTCACCAGACGGGAGTAGCTAATTCCCATGAAATGATTATTATGCCCACTCTGAGAATACGTGAACCTGATAAAGAATACGCGATTGCCTGCGCGATACCGGTGGATGCCAGGGGTGTGACTATGATTTACGGCAGGCAGTCCTGCGATACGCGTAAGCTGGAGGAAGGTGATATTGACGTGGGTAACTATAACTTCGGAGGGCAGGAAGTCCTCGTCATTCTGGAGGATGTTTTTGTGCCCTGGGAGCGGGTGTTTATGTGCGGAGAATATGATTTTTCTATCATGCTTGTTGAGCGATTTGCTTCTTACCACCGCCAAAGCTATGGTGGTTGTAAAGCAGGTATCGGTGATGTGCTTATTGGCGCTACCGCATCGATAGCGGATTACAACGGTGCCCGCAAGGCTTCCCATGTGCGTGATAAGATCAGTGAGATGATACATATTGACGAGACAATCCACGCTTGCGGACTTGCTGCCTCATATGAAGGTCAGAAAATGCCTGCCGGTAATTACCAACCAAACACCCTGCTCGCTAACATTTGTAAGCTCAATGTAACACGTCTTCCATACGAACTGTGTCGTATCGCAGAAGATATTGCGGGAGGACTGCTTGTCACCATGCCATCGGAAAAAGACTTGCGTCACCCGAATATCGGTAAATTCGTTGATAAATACCTCCGCGGTGTTGCGGATGTGCCTACCGAGACCCGTCTACGAATGTTAAGTCTTATCCACGCCATGAGCTTTGGTCTGGTGGCTCCCAGCTACCGTACCGAGTCAATGCACGGGGCTGGCTCTCCCCAGGCTCAGAAAATAATGATCGAGCGTGAGACTGACATGGACCTTAAGCAAAAATTAGCCCGTTCTATCGCCGGGATTGATAAACGAGAAGAAGTGCTGGATAGCTGATCCACATCATCAATTATTGCTTTTGACCGATGACATCGAAAGTAATAATATGGATTACTATTTGCGGGGGGAGTCATATATGAAATGATCCAGCGTCCGAAAGAGCAGGCTTAAAATAAGGTGGTCGATATGACCAAGTCAATCCAAATTTTTTACAATCTTCCTGAATTTTAGCAGCTTTATGAATAAGAGAAGGAGGTTATCATGGGTTTACTGGAGCTCGACACCCATCTCACGGATGAACAAAAGGCCATCCGCAAGGAATCCAGGAAATTTTTTATGGAGGTGTGGCGGCCAGCAGGCATAAAACTGGACAGGATGGCTGATCCGCAAGACGTCATTGCCAGGGAATCGATCTATTGGGAGGTCATGCGGGAGACTTTCAGGCTCGGGTATCACCGAACAGGTTTCCCGAAGGCGATCGGCGGACTGGAACTGGATCCTTTAACACGTCACATCTTGACGGAAGAGCAAGGTTACGCCGACGTCGGTCTTTGTATCAGCCTTGGATGCCACAGTTTCCCCTATCTTTTCGGACTGGGATCTGGTGTCCCGCAATTGGTCGAGTTGGGTATGAACTACATCAAGGACGATAACGCGCAATATACAGGATGCTGGGCAATAACGGAGCCGGACCACGGCTCGGACTGGCTGCTCCTTCAGGGTGAACACATCTCGAATCCTAAAACTACGCCGCAAGTACGTGCAGTGAAAAAGGGTAAGGAGTACATCATCAACGGCCAAAAATCAGCTTGGGTAAGTAATGGCACTATTGCAAAGTATGCGGCTCTGTTCCTAGCGATTGAACCTGCGATTGGCATGAATAACTGTGGTATGGCTATCGTACCTCTCGACCGACCGGGTGTCAGCCGTGGAAAGCCACTGAACAAGCTCGGGCAACGGCCTCTGAACCAGGGAGAAATTTTCTTTGATGATGTGCACATACCCGAGGAATACATGTTGTGGACCGATCCAAAAGCATACCCTGGGATGGCTGAGTCGCTCTTGACAGGCACTACCGCCGGCACGGGTACACCAGCTGTCGGCTGCGCCCAGGCTGCTTTCGATGAGGCATTCCAATATTGCCAGCAGAGAGTGCAGGGCGGTAAGGTGATTTATGAGCACCAGAGCGTGAAAGCAAGACTCTTCGATATGTTCATACAGGTAGAAGCAGCGCGTGCACTCAGCAGACGGGTATCAGGGTACAACTCGTCGAATCCGCCAGGTGCCCTTCCATACTCGATAGCTGTCAAGATTCTCTGTACCGAGACAGCATTCCGGGTGGCGAGCATGGGCATCCAGCTATTCGGTGGGTTTGGCCTGAGTAAGGAATTCGTGATCGAGAAGCTCTTCCGTGATGCGCGTGCCTCCATGATAGAGGACGGTGTGAGCGAGACATTAGCTCTCCTCGGCGCTGATAAACTCAGGTAAGGAGTACCGATGCCGATATACGAATACAAGTGCCAAGGGTGTAAGAAAAAGTTCAGCGTTCTCATCCTCTCAAAATCCGGGAATATGCCGGTATGCCCGGACTGTGGCAGGAATAACGTTGAGCGGCTCATGTCTACATTTGCGCATCATCGTTCTGTCAAGGATATACATGAGGAATCCGGGGAGCCAACCCTAATTCCCAAGACTGAATTTTATAAAGATCCCCGTAACATAGGGCGGTGGACAGAGAAGAGGTTCAAGGAGTTGGGGCTGGATGTGCCCGACGAAATAAAACATGACATTCAGATAGCTAGAGAAGGAGAAATTCCACGAGGTTGATCTGATAATGCGAACACCTTGAAGTCAACCACCTTGAGTTCGACACAGCAAAGTACCGGGAGATAAAGAAGACTTACACGGATAACGACTCACGCATAAAGAGATATTGAAAAAGTCGGATCTAATTATATCATTGCGCCTATGAACGAGAATATGAAATCATGGCAAATTTAGTATTTTTAGAATCGATTGATTCCAATCAACCTGTATGAAGGAGACTGAATTATGGGAAAACTTGATGGCAAAGTTGCAGTGATCACGGGAGGAGCTAGCGGAATCGGTCGGGCTACTGTCAGACTATTCGTGAAAGAGGGCGCTCGAGTGGTATTCGGCGACATTGAAGACCGAATGGCAAAGCGTGTCTCTGACGAAGTGGGAACTAATGCTACCTACTTGCATGCCGATGTAAATCGTGAGGAAGACATTAAGGCACTCGTTGATTACGCTAGTGAGAAACTGGGACGGCTGGATTGCATGTTCAACAATGCAGGAGCTGGTGGGGCACAGGGTCTCATTGAGGATGTCCGGATAGAGGACTGGGACGCGACGATTAACCTCCTACTACGCAGTGTGTTCCTTGGAATAAAGCACGCAGCGCGTGTAATGAAGACGCAAGGTTTTGGAAGCATCATCAATACTGCCAGTGTCGCTGGCATCCAGACTGGCTTTGGCCATCATGCGTATAGTTCAAGTAAAGCAGCTATTATTCATCTGACACGCACTACGGCTGTAGAGTTAGGTGCCAGCGGTGTGCGGGTAAACTGCATTTGCCCAGGGGGTATCGCCACCGCAATCTTCGGCAGAGGTCTGGGTATGTCCGCCGAAGAAGCTGATAACGCAGCCGAGCTTCTTAAACCAATTTTTGCTAATCTCCAGCCGTTAAAACGCGCTGGCCTTTCGGAAGATATTGCTCAGGCAGCTTTATGGTTAGCTAGCGACGATACCGGTTTTGTAAGCGGTCATGCTCTTGTGGTCGATGGAGGTCTTACCGCTGGACGTGAGTGGGTAGGAAAAGACCCGGAGTCATCTCCAATGATTACCGCCATTATTCAGGCTTTTGCTCCATACATCCGAAATAGAGAGTCGGCGTTAGAAGGTACTAAAAGGGATAATAAATCCTGATCGAAGACACTAGCGGAAAAGCCATGACAAGTAAAGAATTTTAAGCAGTCCTAAAGTTAATAAAGACATGGCAACGCTGTATCGGGACAACTACATACTGTTTTTGTTTCTTTTGTATACTCAATGTACATAAAGCGATATTTATGACCACGAGAATTATCCAATGATGAGATAGATAATTGGCTGTCAGTGATTGCAGCAGCGCGTCTAGTCGAAGATATCGCAGAAGAAAAGAGAGGGTTGCTGGCAATAATATAGAGATACGAACCATGAAGATACAGCTTTCGCTATAGATGTTTCTGTGACAAATAAATATTGAAATCCGCCTATTTATAAGGTATGCTAACAGCGTTATCAGTTTCTTCATTAATTAATCAAGATGAAGGAGAATCTATGGCAATCACATCGAAATATTTTCTGATTGATAAACAGCCCCCTGTTATCATCTGGAAATACAATAACCCGCCCAAAAATCTTTGGACTGGTGAAGTAGAAGCAGAATACAATCAACTACTTGGGGAATTTGAAAAGGATGATTCCCTTAGAGCCGGCATATTTACCAGCGCTCTTCCTGACGTTTTCATACAGCACTTTGACGTATCATTGCTTGTAAAGTGGGGAGAAGCTTTAAAACCGATCAAAGATAATATGCCCAAGTTGGCTCCACGCCCTGCATATAGACCCGGTCCTAAAATTATCATCGCTGCCATCAATGCACCATTGGCTGGTGGCGGACTTGAACTAGCACAAGCATGTGATTTCCGTTTCATGTCGCGAACTGCATATGCTGCCCAACCAGAAGTTGTGGTTGGCATTTTTGCGGGTGGTGGCGGAACGCAGCGCATGCCCAGACTAATTGGTATTGACAAAGCTCTCGAACTGCAGCTTACGGGCAGGCTCA
>CAYHBE010000121.1:0-5721 GCA_964354765.1 uncultured Dehalococcoidales bacterium
TCGAATGAGAGCGTTACCCTCGTTGACCGGGAGACTTTGGATTACTTTTATTACTTTAAGTGTTTCCGAGCCTGTAATAAGCGGCGGGTCTTGTCTTTTTAATTCATAGAGTTCACGCACGAGAGCACGTTGTTCGTTATGCTTTTTTATCGCGTTCTCTAACATGACTGGTGTAATGTTCTTTCCTGCAAACGTCTCCATTGCAGTCTGGAAAGCCTTGAATACCGCTTTTGTTTGCGCCACCGACGTATCATGGACAGTATGCGGTGTATCGATGTTATGGTGAAACGGAGTCTTGACCGTATAACGCCAGATGCCAGATAAACTACTGCCGACGTCGCATATATGGCTGGTTATCATAGCGTCAAGAAAATCGTACCTGCCCTTTAGCCCGATATCGAGACAACTTCGCAGGAATGGACAGACAACCGGCGGTAGGTATGCATCCGACTTTGTTATCGGCTCGCGCATATCACCCAATACCCTGTATGGGACAAGATCGAGTGCAGTCATTAACTCGGTTACCGGATATATGCATAGATATCCGACTATTTTCTTGCCTTCGGCTTTTAGCTCCCTAACCCTTTTTGAGCGGTCCTGACATAATTCCTGGACACGGGCAAGTCCTTTTTTGATCTCTATAACCATTAACTAACTCCTGAATTAATTTACCCTGCATCCTACCATTCATATCCAAGCTCTTTACGCACCTTTTTGTAATGGTCCATTGTGTCTTCAAAGGTTTCGGCCTTTTTCAATGATTCAACTGGATTGAAAAGACTCGTATCGATAATATCGCCCTCAATTATCAGAGAAGGTACCTTGTACATATTGAGTAGTTGATCGGCAAACAGGCTCAAACCCGATGATGCCGACCTGCATGAGAGCAACACATGGAGAACCACTCCATCACATTGGTATTCTCGGATATGCCTGAGACGAAGCCGGTTCGACGAACCTTCGCGCATAATTTCTTCCTTTACTTCGACTGCCTCTTTTGGTTCAAATTCCTGGTCGATCACTTTATCCAGGCTGCGGTAACGTTTCCGCACGTAACTTTCGACCGGATCAGACACACTGGTAAGGTCGATAGTAAAAGGTCGACCGGGACTATACGCAGATTCACAAACAAAATTCCACCCGCGGTCTGCCAACGAATCCAAGAAGCTGAGACTGTGCCACGGTGCGAGTCCCTCGAAAGACATGCGGTATTTCTCAGGTCGATTGATAGATGCAATACCATTATCAACCCTTTGCTTCACTTCGTCATACATTTTCTGGTGTCCTTCGACGATAACGGTTGGGTCGGCGGCACCCCGATAAAGCGCTGCTGACATGACACTCCAGAAATCACGGGTATGCATTGGACCTGGACGAGCCTTACGAAGCTGGTTAATATCCCAGCGGAGACGGTTGATTGTGTTAGTGCCATCTCCTGTAAAAAGAAGCTTGTCCCATTCCATTTTCTTCCCGGTTATTTTTTCAAGAAACATCACAAATTGCCGGATTTCATTAACGAGAAAATGTACGTTGCGTTCGTAAGTTCCAGGAGTCAAGCTTTCGCGGGCGTTTGGAGAAGGTGATTCTAATGTCCAGACGGGAGCATCAAAGTATCTTCCAAGCGATTGAAACCATTTAAACCTGGCGTCGCAGACTTCTCCGGAAGCCACCAGCAACGTAGGACGAGGCATACCGCCGGCAGGTGCTTCGGGCGGGATTCGACCATCCAACTCAACCATCCGTGCCGAATAACCTACACAAGCACGTGCGTAGCCGCATAAATGAGTGGGATAGCCTTCCGTTTCAGCCCGCTCTAAAAAAGGTCCTGCAAGTTTTTGTGCCGCACAAAGACTGCTGTAGTTTTCGGGAAATACGGTAATAATGTCCATGGCATTGAGAATAGCATTTGCCCATCCCTCGAGCATGACCCATGCAACAGGTTTCCCCTCAGCTTCTGCGTCTTCACCAGCCTGGTACATCTTGTCAACTTCAGCACGGAGTGCATACATGGACTGCAAACGATTCAGTGGTCTGGATTGTACTTCCTGTGGCATTATTTACTCCTTCATTCCCAGCAGTCTCTACTCTTTATTATACTTTCTATTCGTATTCAGACACAAAATATTGTCTTTGGAATTAATTCAAGATTAATTAATACTTGATATCCAGTAAGATCAATTAAATATATTACCCCTATACAACGTATGCGAGACATTCTATAATAACGTTTATTAAGGTTTATTACATAACACACAGAAATGCCAGAAAAAAACAAACCTATCCCACGACGTCGAATCGTTAAACCGGGCGACCGCATGTTTCGTGTCCCGCGACCCAGCCAATGGCAGGTATTACTACCTTCCATCGTAAGACCACGCGAGGGTGGTGGAATCTCCACCCTGGTAATTGCTTATGGTTTTGCAGCAATTATTTTGATTGGAACTCTGCTGTTAATGCTTCCGATTGCCACCACCGATGGAGTTTCTCCCCACCCCACCGTTGCCCTTTTTACTTCGACATCAGCAGTATGCGTGACCGGTCTTCAGGTCGTTGATACGAATGATTTTTGGAGTCCCTTTGGTGAAGGTATTATTCTTGCCCTGATACAGATAGGTGGATTTGGATTTATGACCACGGCTACTATCATACTACTCGCTCTTGGTCGTAGAATCGGGCTGAGGGAACGTCTTCTTATCAAGGAAGCGATGGGGGTAACGCAACTGGGAGGGGTAGTAAGAATCGTCCGGCAAATGATCTTTTTTACGCTTATCGCGGAGGTTCTTGGCACTGCTCTATTATATTTAAGACTTTCAACCCAGTTCCCGCATGGGCAGGCCTTATGGAAATCTGTTTTTCAGGCCGTTTCTGCGTTTAATAATTGCGGATTCGACCTGTTCGGCAGTTTCCGAAGTTTAACAGGTTACCAGTCAGACCCCCTGGTCATTTTGACAACCGCAGGACTTATTATCCTTGGCGGTATTAGTTATATGGTTGTGCTCGATATGCTGAGACATCGAAGCTTTACCCGGCTATCTCTGGATAGTAAGATGGTTTTGACAACCACGTTTTTCCTGCTCGCGTTCGGTACCCTGGTTATACTGTTTACTGAAATGAACAATCCTGATACACTCGGAAGTCTGACGCTGCCACAAAAATTTCTCAATTCTTTCTTTCACTCAGTAACTCCCCGTACTGCCGGTTTTGCTTCTCTAAATATTGGCAGTTTCGCCATTTATTCATTGTTTTTCACCATGTTGCTCATGTTTATTGGCGGCGCTTCCGGGTCCACGGCAGGTGGCATTAAAGTAAATACTTTCGGTTTGCTCCTTGCAACGATTATCAGCACACTCCGAGGCAACGAAAATCCCACCGCATTTCAGCGCGAAATTAATACGGAACAAATCCATAGAGCATTGACTCTTGTTATCCTGTCCGTAGTCTTTATCTTTACAATAGTTTTTTGCCTTACAATTCTCGAGAATTTGGACTTTATCGATCTTCTATTTGAAACGATTTCCGCGTTTGGGACCGTTGGACTATCAACCGGAGTTACACCTCTGCTGTCAATAGCAGGTCGTATTTTAATAATCGTAACGATGTTCATCGGACGTATCGGGCCACTCACTCTGATATTATCGTTAACATTGCGACAGCAGCGCTCTGATTATAAATTCCCCAGGGAAGCGGTCCGAATCGGTTAAGGAGGCAATATCATGAAAAAACAGATTGTGGTTATCGGGTTGGGAAGATTTGGTTTCAGCGTGGCAATAACTCTCTATGAATTAGGACACGATGTCCTGGCTATAGACACTAATGAAAAAACCGTGCAGGGTGTTGCCACTGCAATCACGCATGCGATTCAAGCAGACGGAACAAACGAAAACGTATTGCGTGAATTGGGAATCAGTAACTTTGATATTGCAATTGTTGCTATCGGCGCCGCCGTGGAAGCCAGCGTTTTGACCACTATTTTACTTAAAAAATTGGGAGTCCCCTATGTGATCGCCCGCGCAGACAACGAGCTTCATGGTAGTATTCTTGAAAAAATTGGCGCTGATAAAGTAGTCTATCCTGAACAAGAGATGGGTGCTCGCATTGCTCACGTCGTGACTTTGGCGGATGTCTCATATTATATGCCGCTGGTGCCCAGTTATGGAGTCGCCAGAATGACAGCACCGGATTACCTCGTGGGAGAGAGATTATCCGATCTTGGTTTCGGACCAAAAGGTAAATGGGAAGTTGCCGTTGTTTTGATCCAGAGAGAAAAAGAGATTATCGTTAATCCGAGTCAGCAGGAAGTGATCCGTGTAGGAGACGTGCTGGTTGTGGCTGGCAACAACGATAACCTGGAAAAATTATTACATGCAGCCAAAAATCATGCTTTTGAACAGGTACATAACGGTAAAAAACCAGATAATTCAGAACATTGACTGGATTTAAACTAAGTTATATTGCTTTCGTCATGCCAAGTTTGTGAATTGGCTAATTGCTGCGGGGTTAAACGAACACGAGAAGCTATAATACTGACTAATAGCGTCAAGAAAAAGAGCGGGAAGGCAATTAAAACCGGGATTATCATCCAGAGAAAATTCATGTCCGCTGTCCTACCTTCCAACATCTAATATATAATCTCACGGTAATAGTCAGGTTAAAATGATGTCCACAAAGTTACAGAAACGTTACAATATATAACATTCAAGTTACACTTAGCCTGATCGTAACCGATCATCGGAATGGATCACATGAATTCTTACCAGAAACCGACGATCTTCGCGTAATTTATGCTATTGATTTGAGGGGATACACATGAGATTCGGACCCAGGCTGAATCAGCATAATTTACTAATTTAGTAAAAAAGAGTACATCCTTAAACGGTCGAGTCGCTATTTACCTTTGAATACGGGCTCTCGCTTTTCTACGAACGCACGGGCGCCTTCTTTATGGTCCTCGGTCTTATTCAATTCTTGAACAATCGGTCCTATCATCTTCAGGCTGGCTTCCAGGTCCATCGTTAGTCCGTCATATATCGCACGTTTGGCACGCTGAATAGCCAGCGGCGGTCCTTTAGCAAGTTTTTCTGCGATTTCCATCGTCGCTAACTCAAGTTCCGCATGCGGGACGACCATTGTTACCAACCCAATCTGTTCAGCTTCTTTAGCATCGAGCATATCTCCAGTCCATGCCATCAGCAACGCTCTATCGATGCCAACGAGGCGAGGTAGGAAATAGGTGCCGCCTGAAGCTGGTATCATGCCGCGCCGCACGAACACCTCTGCGAATCTTGCCTGGTCCGACGCAATTCTTATATCACAAGCAAGGGCAAGATCGAGACCGCCGCCAACCGCAACACCATTAACCGCAGCGATGATTGGCTTGTTGCATTTTTGCATCAGGACGTAAAGCGACACGTGGTCATAGGGTACTACATTCTGTTCTGCCCCACCGGGTTCATCAAGTCTCTCCGCCATTTGTTTTACATCGGCGCCGGCGCAAAAAGCGCGTCCTTTTGCCGTTAAGATAATAACCCGGATATTTTTATCATTTTCGGAGTCGACTATTGCACGGTAAATGCTATCAGACATCTTTGCACTGAAAGAGTTCATCTTTTCCGGACGGTTCAATGTAATCGTAGCGATATGTTTTTCCTTTTTGTAAATTATGTCTGGATACTCTACCATTTTCTTCTCCTTCAGCGACTTTGTGTCCTGGATACCTGGTCA
>CAYHBE010000122.1:0-5713 GCA_964354765.1 uncultured Dehalococcoidales bacterium
AGCAGAGACCGACCACCAAAATCATTGCTGGTAAGGCAAATTTACAGTACCGAGCCCAACTAATAGGATATCCATTTTTCTCTGCAATTGCTGTACCGACCACATTTGCGGAGGCTCCTATTGGCGTTCCGTTACCTCCTATATCAGTACCTAGCGCCAGCGCCCATGCCATTGGAGGCAGCTCAAATCCACCAACGTTCGAGAGATTGACTATAACAGGCACCATGGTCGCGGCAAAAGGAATATTATCGACAATCGCGGATGCAAACGCCGAGACCCAGAGAATTATGGTGACGACGATAATAATGTTACCTCCTGCTGCATCACCAATGAACTTTGCCAGTGCTTTAAGGACTCCTGTTTCTTCCAATCCGCCAACACACACAAAAAGCCCAAAGAAGAACAGCAGCGTTTGCCAGTCCAACCGCCTGACAATATGAATAGGACCGTGCTCGTGATTCAGGAAGGCAAAACATACTGTCAACACGGCGGCTATGACTCCAATCGATGCTACTGAAATGCCCGTCTGCGCGTGGGTGACCAGTAATACTATCGCAAGAATGAAAATTCCGGTATTTATCATGAAATGTAACTTATTGACTATTGCTTCACCTGGATTAGGATATTTCATTCCAGCCTCAAGACTATCCTGTGAGGCTGCAAGTTGCTTCCTGAAAGCAAAATAGAAAAAGATCAATACGACAACCATTCCTATCCAGGCGATTAAACCGGTATTGACAACAAAATCAAAGAAGGAGTAACCCAAGGCTGTGCCGATAATGATGTTGGGAGGGTCTCCTGACATTGTGGCGCTTCCACCAACGTTGGAGGCAAATATCTCGGCAATAATAAGAGGTATCGGATTGAATTTTAACAGGCGCGCCAGTTCGATACTTACGGTAGCAAGAAACAGCATGACTGTAATGCTATCGATAAACATCGAAAGGAAACCTGAAAGAAGCATAAAGGCAACAAGGATAGGCACAACTTTGTAGTTAACCAGACGGGCGACAAAGAGACACAACCAGCGGAAAAAGCCTACCTCACCCAACCCCTCTACCATGATCATCATACCGCCAATGAAGATAATAGTCTGCCAGTTGACACCATGAGATACTTCTGCAGAATGCCCTGGATACCAGAAATTTTTAGTCCCTATTTGGCCAAAATTAAGTACTGAAATGACTGCATCAGGTTCTTTGAGAATAAGAAGGAAAACTATCAGGATAGTCAGCGCACCTCCAATGAGGGCAGGGATATATCTGGGAACTTTGCCGGTGGTAATTACGATGAACATTATAATGAAGATAGCTAGTGCGGCAATCTGACTGAAAGTTTCCATGTAGTGAGGTTTTCACCCCCCTTTTTAGATAGAATTCTAAAACACGTGTGTTTATTATAACATAAGCCTATTTTATGATGTAACTTGAAAAATGTTCGCGAATTCAGTAGCCTTCAATAATAAGTAAAAGCCGACCTTATAATTTCGACTCTTACTTTACTGTCTGACTTGGATAATTATGTGCTTGCAATATACAGGATATAGGTGCCTGCAATATACAAAATTATCAACAAGGGGCTGTACCAGCTGGCGAATTTAAACATCTTCCCGGGTATCTTCACTTTAAAAGCTATTATCAGGATGGCATTCATTACAACTAACAAAGACAAAGTAACCATGTGAGATTGCGAAGCATGTGCGAAAATCGATTCGTATCCATTAAACAATTCGAGAAAAAATATATAGGTAAGGTCGAGAAGATTTGCGCCAAAAATATCACCGATTGCCAGGTCGATCGCTCCCAATCGTACGGAAGCAATCGCTACCGACAGCTCAGGAAGTGATGTTGTGATGGCTAAAAATATGCTTCCTACGAAAGTTGTTCCCCAACCTGTTGCCACGGATATTCCGTCACCGATGTAAGACAGCCAAATACCTGTACCAATTATAACAAGGGAAGCGGTTGCCAGTTTCAACCAGATAAACCTGCCGCTGGTATGTTCGTATTGCAGCAGCGAAGCATCAGGAGGAGTGTCCCGCCTTTGCTTTGATATGCGCCAGAATGCCACAAGATAAATCAGCAAAACAACAATACTGGGTAAACTGGTGTATCCAAAACGAAAGAACGCAATCCGTTCGCTCAATAGAATTCCAACGCCAACAACAATCGTGAGTATTATTGCAGCTACCAATGAGCTGATGTGTCTATTGCTGGCGATACTAAGAACTGATTTGTTCTTGTACTTTATGTCAATTATAGCGATTATACAGAGGTTGAAAATACAGGACCCAATTAGAGCCCCCAATCCTAGATTAGGATGATGCACGATAGTGACCGAGCTTACGGAAGTAACCAGTTCTGGCATGGAAGTTACAATTCCGAGAATGAGAGTCCCGACCCAGAGTCTTCCCAGCCTGGTTTTTTGAGCGATTATGTCTGCGTACTGGGCTACTTTAGCTCCAGCAAGTAAAATGATAAGAACACATGCAACAAATTGTACCCACAACATAAAAATCTCTTAAGAGTATTAAGAATTTTATAATTCAGGCGTAACAATGAAACAAAAATATTATCGCATACCCCTTGTTATTTAGCGACTCTTTGCATTAAAATATGACCGTCTTCTATGTATTACAGACACGAAAATGGGACGGAGAGTAACAATGCAGAAGATTGCAAAGAATGTTTATGCTGAGACTGATTTTAGAGGATGCAACCCTGGTTTCGTGGTGACAAGTGATGGGGTTGTGATGATAGATACTCCACAAATGCCGACCGACGCGGTGAAATGGCGGGATATAATTGCCGAGCACGGACCGGTCCGTTATGTGATAAATACCGAGCCGCACGGTGACCATTTTAGCGGGAATTGCTATTTCAAGGGAACTGTGGTCGCTCATGAAGGAACACGTAAAGCGATTTTAGGGTCCTCCGCCGAACAATCAAAACAACGTATGAAGCAGTCCTCGCCTGCTGATTATGCTCTAATGAAAAGATTTAGATTCCGTGAACCTACCCTTACTTTTACCAGCGAAATGACGCTCTACGTTGGCGACCATACGTTTAAACTTTTTAATATACCCGGTCACACTCCTTATCAGATCGCAGTTTTCATTCCCGACGAAAAAGTCTGTTTCACTTCTGACGACGTCTTCTGTCGAGTTCAACCTTGGTTGCAGCAGGCTGTTCCTTTCGAATGGCTTGAATCGTTACAAAGACTTGCTACACTTGATGCAAGGGTACTTGTGCCTGGACACGGCGATATCTGCGATCCAACTTATCTGCCGGAAATGAGCAGGAACATCCAGGCCTGGATAGATGTAGCTGCCGATGCCATTAAACGAGGTTGGAGCTTGGAAGAAGCACAGGCGAAGGTAGAAGTACCCGTAAAATACCCGATGCTGCCTGGAAGTGAAGCCATGGAGCCAATGATAAAACGCATGAACCTGGCACGCCTTTACGACGTGTTAAAAAAATAAACATCCGATTCCAGGTCTATAAAATCTATAGGAGAATGTGAGGTACTATGTCAACGAAAACCTATCCTGAATACAGCAGTCGATACCCGCTCCTTATCAAAAACCTGATGGCGCGACCTGTTCGCCTGTACCCGGACGATATCGGTGTAGTCTACCGGAATGACGATGGTCAATATTTTCGTTTTACATGGAAGCAATGGTACGAGCGTACCTGTCAACTGGCAAACATGTTGATTGGACCCCTCGGAGCTAAGGCCGGCAAAGCCGGTGCCCCTGGTGACAGGATAGCGACCATGGCATTGAATCACCACCGTCACCTGGAACTTTGTTATGCTAGCACCTGCATAGGTACAGTAGCGCATCCGATCAATATACGTCTTTCTATGGACCATATCGTATATACGATCAACCATGCTGAAGATACTATCCTGTTCGTAGATGATGTCGTCTGGCCTTTGCTGGAATTTATCTGGGAGAGAGTCAAAGGCACCGTAACAAAAGTTATCTATATGTCCGATAAACCTGGCCTGCCTAAGACCAATATACAACCGGTATATGAATATGAAGAACTTTTAAGACAACAACCTAAGACCTATAGTTGGCCTGACCTGGACGAAAACACCATCGCTGTTCTCTACTACACTACCGGTACTACAGGGCTTCCGAAAGGCGTCATGTTTACGCACCGCCAGCTTTACTTACAAACGATACATTTAATCGCGACAGTAGGAACTGCACCGAGAACGCCGGATACCCCTGAGCGCCCAAATATCAATATCCCTATGGTCAATGTACCGCTTTTCCATATACATGGATGGGGAGCACCTTGGCAGACTGTTTACACTGCGAGCAAAATAATATTCCCCGGAAGATTTTCCGCTGAGTCCTTCTGCGAACTAGTCCAAACAGAAAAGGTGACATCATCCGGGCTGGTGCCAACCATGCTGGCGATGTTAATTGAATACCCTGATATAAAGAAATGGGATTTAAGCAGTATCTTAACGGTAAGTACCGGCGGAGCAGCTTTACCTCCCGGTTTGAAATCAAAGGCAGAAAAATTATTCTCCAACTTTAATGTTGGGTCTGGCTACGGGATGACTGAAACTGCCGCCGCCTCTATTGGTGCGCAGTTAAAACGCTGGATGGTAGATTGGCCTCAAGAAAAACTAAATGCCATCAGAGTCAAGACCGGATTGCCATTCGATGGTATTGATGCCAGGGTAGTTGACGATAAAGGAAAAGACGTACCGCACGATAATTTGACTCAAGGTGAAATAGTATTGCGTGGGCACTGGATAATGGAACAATACTTTAAAGATCCCGAAAGGACTGCAACAACCTGGCGTGACGGCTGGTTCCATACTGGCGATGCAGCTACCGTTGATGATCTGGGGTATATCCAGATTGTTGACCGCATCACAGATGTTATCCGCAGCGGCGCCGAAATGGTACCGACCGTCCTCCTGGAAAATATCACTTGCACTGCAGAGTCGGTGCTTGAAGCCACCTTTGTCGGTATTCCAGATGAAAAGTGGGGCGAACGCCCGATGGCGATTATTAAAGCGGTTCCAGGTGCAAAGCAAAATCCTATGGAAATTCTTGAATTTCTTCAGAAAGAAGGGGTTGACAAAGGCAAAATCGCCAAGTGGATGCTGCCCGACTTTGTAGTGTTTGTAAATGATATTCCCAAGACAAGCGTTGGAAAGTTCGATAAAATTGCGATACGCAAAAAAATCAACGAATTTGTCAACCAGGCTGTAAGGGTTCACAAAATATAACTAATTACAACCTGACACTACGTTTCACAAGGTAGTGAAAAAAACAAAGAAATGAGCGGTGGAAACCGCTCATTTCTTTGTTTCCGGATATATCTTCTGCATGAACTGCAGAAAACCATCCAGCCACTTTGATTTCTGTAATTCAGTCCATTCCGTTTCATATTCCGGGAACTTATCTAAAAGTTTATTCAGTAGTTCCATATGTTCTGGAATTTGCCACTTTAGTTGTGGAACTTCCGTTATTTTAGTGCTTTTGGAGTTAGCCTTCCGGACAGAGGTTCTAGCCAGTTGAGAACTCTGTGCCATACGGACTTTCTTAGTGACATGTGGAGAAAGAGGTACATCGGCGTCATGGCAGAGCGATGTGAAAAATTTGATGCATTTTCGGCGGACATCACCGTCCACTCCAGAATTATTATGGAACAATTCTTCTAACTGTGAATACGTAGCTGTT
>CAYHBE010000123.1:0-5661 GCA_964354765.1 uncultured Dehalococcoidales bacterium
TTAGCCGTGACCTCACCGCCCATGGCCTGCTCCGGCGGCATATAGTAATAGGTGGCCACCATCATCCCGGATTGGGTCAGGCGGGAGAGTTCGGTGGCGATTGCCAGTCCGAAGTCGCCAATCTTGGCGGTGCCGTCCGTCCCCAGCCAGATATTGCCGGGTTTGATGTCCCTGTGGATAATACCTTTCCCGTGGGCATACTCCAGTCCCTTGCAGACACACTTGCCGATGTTTATTGCCCTATCGATGGGAAGGCGTCGTTCCGGGGCTTTCTCAATTAGGGCTTCGACATCGCCGCCGGGCATCAGAGGTAAGACGACAAAGGGCTGACCCTTTTCCTCTCCCATATCGAAAATGCCGACGATGTTGGGGTGATCACCGAGCTTTCCCATTGCCTGGGCTTCCCGGGTAATTCTTGTCCGAGCGGATTCATCGAGTTTCTCGGTCTTGATGAGGGCAAAGGCAACATCGCGGTCGAGGACGGTATCATGGGCAAGATAGACCTTCTTCTTACCACCTTCTCCCAGGAATTTCTTGACCTTATAACGACCGTTAGCGAAGGAGGTGGGGATAGGGGTTGGTTGAGCAATTGAGGGTGGAGTCTGCGTAGAAGCAAGTGGTTTACCGCATTCTTCGCAAAACTTAGCGGTAATTTTGTTTATGTGACGACATCTGGAGCATTCATTCTCTATAGAAAGAGATTTTCCACACGTAATGCAAAATTTTGCTTTTTCTGAGTTTTCTGTCTGGCAGATCGTGCATTTCATAATGAACACCTCCCGCCAGAAAATCGCTTTGAGTATATGTTAATCGTATACGAATGTCAATAATCACAAGGTTGCACTGTTCTGTTTCTCCGGTATTTCAAAATCATAACCAGCATTGACATCGCATTGTATAATAATCCTATCCGATTGTCTTTTAGCGCCATCTGTGGATAACATACGCGGTGGAACCAGCATAAATACCTTGGTGAACACTTGGAATCAACTACGTGAAGGAGAATGAGAAGTGACTGTACAACACTTAGAAACAATCGACTACGAGGAACGAGCAAAGGATTCCAGTTTTAAAAAGAAATTAAATAAGGTGATGACCGAGAAGGAAGCGGTGGCAACATTTCTCCATGACGGTAATTCATTGTGCATGGGTGGTTTTGTGATGGTACGGCAGCCCGAGTCTGTCATGAGGGAAATAGCACGACAGGGAAGAAAAAACCTGTCCCTCATCGATGAAAGCGGGGATTATGAAGGAATTGATACCCTGGTGGAACTGGGAATGCTGGACAGGATCGATATCGCCTACAGCATGACACGCCAGGTAGGCGGTATTTCCGGCACGCCTGGCATCGAACGCGGACTCAAAGAAGGCATCCCCCGGCCGATCGAAGCTGGCGGCGTTATGGCTACTCCGCCGGAAAAGGTCAAACCCGGCGCTACCCCGCTCAAGATAGTTGATTGGACGAACTACCAGATTGCATTGCGGTTTATCGCCGGTGCGTACAATGTGCCATTTATGCCCTGTCGTTCGACTCTCGGCACTGACATCCCGAAATACAACAAGGACATGAAAGTAATCAACGATCCCTTCGAGAACAAACCTCTTGTCCTGATACCGGCATATAAACCGGATGTTGCCTTTATCCCGGTCCATCGAGCGGACAGGCGCGGTAACGGCCAGATATGGGGTTTTAAAGGCTCTGACTTCTGGAAAGCCAGGGCGGCAAAGCACGTCGTCCTGATTACCGAAGAGCTGGTCCCGACTGAAAAAATATACGAAAATCCCGGCTTGACTGTTGTCCCGGCATATTGCACCGATGCCGTCGTGCACCTACCTTTCAATTGTGTCCCTACCAGTTGTTATGGATGCTACCAGACCGATGGCTTAAGTTTCGTTGCTAATCTATTACAAAGGCAATCTCGCGAGGGAGCTTTGAAATTTATCAATGATTGGATTTACGGCTGCAAAGACCACAACGAATATTGCGACAAAGTTGGATGGGAGAAACTGGACAGGCTGGCGAAATCCGAGCACAAGTTAAACCGGATTCCAAATTAATGGAATAAGAAGACAAAAGGAGATCAACAATGCCTCATTTTTATACAAAAAGAGAAAATTTTAAACCGGAACAACTCAAAGAGATGAAAGCAAAGCATTCGGCTCCTGAGCTTGTTTGCTGCGCCGGGTGCCGTGAGGTTGCGGACCGGGAAATCGTGTTCGTAGGTATAGGGATTTCTGATCTCGCAGGGGCGATCGCAAAGCTGGTACACACTCCGAATGCCATCCTGGTTGCTGAAGCGGGTTACGTTGGATTTGCCAGCGTGGCAGTCTTAATCAGTCCAGCCGACAACACCGCAGGAGCCATGGCAATGTGTCACCAGGGCTTGCCTGACATGTTCATGGACCAGCAATCAGGTCTGGTTGATGTGTCATACCTGGGATTTGCTCAAATGGATAAATTCGGTAATGTGAATGTTAGCTACATCACCGGTAAACAAACGAAGATGAATGGAAGCGGAGGTGGCGGCGACATTGCATCTTCTGCCGGGAGAGTGGTCTACACCGCTGAATTCAACCCCAGACAGTGGGTTGAAAAGCTCGACTATATGACCGAAGCTGGATTTTTGGACGGTAGCCCTGATGCCCGTAAAAAAGCGAACCTTGTTGGCGGAGGTCCTGCCGCCGTGGTCACTGATCGAGGGGTCTTTAGATTTGATCCGAAGACCCACGAGTTATATCTAGCGGAAGTCTTTCCGTGGCAGGATGACGCCGATATCCAGCAAATAAAAGAGAGCTTCCCCTGGGAACTCAAAATTGCTAAGGATTTAAAAATCATGCAACCTCCGACCGAGCGCGAGATGACCGCCCTCAAATTGATGGACCCGATGGGGCAATATACCATTGCCAGCATCATGGACAGGCCTATCGGCAAATTGATACTGGAGGGTAATATTGGCCTGGACGGCTGTTGCATCATGTGCGAAATAGGAGAGAAAGCGGTCATAGACGTGCTTGAGTTCGTTACTTAAGGGAATTTCGCTAATCTACAATTTAGTGAGCCAAGCCGCTATAGCCTGATTCAATTCAACTGGCTTGTCTATCATGATGTTATGAGTAGCACCCTGGATGATAACCAGTTTTGAGCCGGCGATTTTATTCTGAAGATATTGCGAATATTTTACAGGCGTGCTTACGTCTTGTGTCCCGACAACTATCAGTGTTGGCATTTTAATCTCAGATACACGATCCATAATGTCGAACTTGTCGCAGCAGAGTAAGTCGCTCAGCATTACTACCGGTCCTATCTTGTATCTCATTTCGCGGATGGACAATAAAATCGGATCGGTGGGTTGGGGAGCAGCTTCAATAAATTTCCGCCAGGCAGAATCATTACCGATCAGATTCCGCAATGTTGAAAGGGTATCGGGCAGTACTCGCAGTCTTGCGCCAGTTCCAATAAGCATTAAGCCTTTAAGATCACGTGGATAAGTAAGCGCATAAAGCTGGGCGATGCCGCCCCCTAGAGAATGCCCGCCCAGGATAATATCTTTATAACCTTTCTCAAGAATATAACCATGCAGCCACTCGACGTATTCGGGAATGCTGTTTTTAGGATTCCCGTCTGGATGACCTGGCAATGAGATACCTTCGGCGTCGCGGAAAAAACGAGTCTGGTACTGCCACAAGTTACCGCCAGCACCAGAACCGGGAACTAAAAGTATTTTCACGATTGCACTCTATTTAGAACGAATTTTTTGCACAAAGAAAAGGATGAGACGGACGTTGGTATCAATTTCACCCTCATCCTACCTTCTCTCCTCAAGGGAGAAGGCATTATTATCACAAACAACGCATCAATCTTGTTCGATTGAAGCTACACTAGCTACGCGATCGCCTTCATCAAGTCGCATCAGGCGCACACCCTGGGTCGCTCTTCCCAGCACAGAAATTTCTTTAACGGGGCTGCGCGTAACCTGTCCAGCCGTCGAAACGAATATGACCTGGTGCACGCGGGTTACAATCCTGGCGTCGGCTAAATCACCGGTTTTGTCTACAAGTTTGATAGTCTTTACACCGCTGCCGGCACGCTGCTGCTTTGGATAATCTTCAATTTGTGAAAGCTTACCGTACCCCTCGGTTGAAACCACGAGGACATACGACTTAGGATAGGCAATGCCCATCCCTACCACTTCATCTTCCGGGAGCAACCGGATTCCGCGTACACCGCCGCTCGTGCGTTGACTGGTACGAATGCTGTCGACCCCGAACCGGATCGATTGACCTTTCCGTGTCACCAGTACAACATCGTCCTTATCGGTAGCGATGTGTGCCGAAACAAGCTCATCGCCGGTTTCTACGTCCATACAGATAAGACCGCTGCTGCGTACCGCCGCAAAATGGTCGAGAGAAGTCTTTTTGATCTCACCCTTTTTAGTGACCATGATGAGATACGTATCCGGAACGAAATCTTTAATCACAACCATGTCCGTGATACGCTCTTCAGGCGGGATAGCGAAAAGATTTACTACCGCAGTACCTTTTGCCACGCGAGAAGTATCTGGCGGTAATTCATAACATTTGATACTGAACATTCTACCGCGGTTGCTGCAGAGTAAAAGATAATCGTGGGTATCCGCCACTACGACCAAACGTACGGCATCCTCTTCTCTTGTGGTCATACCGATAATGCCCTTGCCGCCCCGGTGCTGAGTTTTGAAGACCTTGGACGGTACACGCTTAATAAAACCGCGTGTAGTAATCGTTACCGCCATTTCCTGGTGCGGAACGAGGTCTTCCATCTTAAAATCGACGGGACCTTCTTTATTTATTTCCGTGCGGCGTTCGTCGGCGAATTTTTCCTTTAGATCGATAATTTCCTGCCGTGCTACACCGAGAATTCGTGCCGGCCTGGCGAGTAGATCCTCAAGATATGAGATATTCTTCAATACTTCCGCCAGTTCATCAAGTATCTTCTTACGTTCCAGTCCAGCAAGTCTGCGCAGGGGCATTTCTAGAATGGCATCCGCCTGGAGCCGGCTCAAACTGAATGTGCTCATGAGATTCTGTCGCGCGATCTCCGTCGTTTGTGAAGCCCGTATGATGACTATCACCTTGTCGATGTTATCGAGGGCGATTCTAAGTCCTTCAAGGATGTGGGCTCTGTCCTTGGCGCCTTTGAGCTCGAATTTCGATCGTCGGATTATGACGGTACGGCGGAAATTTATGAACTCCTGGAGGGCTTCCCTGAGACTGATAACGCGAGGCTGGCCGTCTACAAGAGCCAGCATGTTGACAGCAAAAGTAGTACGCATGACGGTGTATTTGTAAAGGCTGTTTAATACCATTTCCGGTTGAGCTTCCCTCTTCAGCTCAATAACGATACGCATACCCTGGCGGTCGGATTCGTCCCGGAGGTCGCTAATACCGGTAATTTTCTTATCATTTACGAGTTCCGCCATTTTTTCGACGAGTGCGGCTTTATTTACCTGGTAGGGGATCTCGTTGACGATAATCTGACGGCGCGCATGGTCAACATATGCCTTCGCCTGCACGATAATTCTGCCCCTGCCAGTGGCATAGGCACTTTGAATACCATCTTCGCCAAGAATGAAGCTCCATTTGCTCAGCAAATTCAAAAACAGGTTAAAGCAGGGAAGAAGG
>CAYHBE010000124.1:0-5656 GCA_964354765.1 uncultured Dehalococcoidales bacterium
GGAATGGGGTTGCTTAACCGAGGTTTTCGTGGAGAGCAGGCATGTTGACCGTTGAAGCTCCTGCCAAGATTAACCTCACGCTCGAAGTGCTGAGGAAGCGCCCCGATGGATTTCACGAAATCCGCAGTGTAGTCCAGGCAATTAGTCTCTGCGATACTTTTCGATTCTCTAACTCGGACAATATCGAAATCAGGTGCACGCTGCCAGGTTGGTCGGCGCAGCAGAGCCTCGTCTCTAAAGCAGTCAATTTATTAAAAAATAATTGCGGCTATAAGGGTGGGGTGGTTATCGATGTAGAAAAACACATTCCGCTGATGGCGGGACTAGGCGGCGACAGCAGCGATGCCGCAGCTGTTTTACGTGGACTTAATGCACTCTGGTATTTGGGATTAACCCGGGCAAAATTGTTGGAGCTTGCATCACGTCTAGGTTCAGACGTACCTTTCTTTTTGAATGGAGGCACAACTTTGATGGAAGGACGCGGCAATAAGATTACTCCGCTGTCATCCCTGCCCCATCATTACGTCGTTTTGGTGAATCCTTCTGTTCCCCATCTCCCAGGAAAAACCGCAGCCGCATATTCGAGCCTGCGTCAATCTCACTTTACCGACGGTCAAATTACAAACGCGCTGCTAAAAGATTTAGAATCCAGAAAAGAACTGGAACCAGAACGTTTATACAATGTCTTTGAGAACGTGTTTTTTAAACGGGGTTCCGATTTGGCAAAATACCGCGACCATATAAAGAAAATCGGGGCTCCAAATGTTCACTTAGCTGGATCAGGACCTTCATTATTTACATTAATCAAAGACAGGGAAACAGCAGAAGACCTGGCTACACGGTTGAAAGATCAAAGAATGGAAATTTACCTCGTCGAAACTTATGAACAGGGTGTGACCAAGGTTACTGGTAAGTAAAAAGCAAAGCTCATATAATAAGTAGATTTAATATTAAGGGGAGGAAAAACATGGGTGAAAAAACCGAATCAAATTTACGTCAAGCATTTGCAGGAGAAAGTCAAGCAAACCGACGTTACCTGTTTTTTGCGGATAAAGCGGATAAAGAAGGACTACCCCAGGTAGCCAGGTTGTTTAGAGCGGCTGCCGAAGCGGAGACAGTACATGCTTATAATCATTTCAATACCATGACGGGCATTGGGTCGAGTGTCGATAATCTCTCCGCAGCCGTGATCGGCGAACACCAGGAATTCACGCGGATGTATCCTTCGATGATCGACCAGGCAGTTGAAGAGCAGGCAGATAAAGCCCAAACCAGCTTCGAGTGGGCGAACACGGTAGAACAAATCCATTACAATCTTTTCCAGGAGATGCTCAAAAAGCTGAAGGAAAAACAGTCGCTACCGAATGCTCCTTATTATGTGTGTCCGCTGTGTGGTAATACTGTGCTGGGTCAAGCCCCGGACAAATGCGCGATATGCGCAACACTGGGGAAGAAGTTCAAGAAAATAGAATAATAATGCAACTGGCGACTAATCAATTCTTAGGGTGGTGAGATTGATGGTCTGCTAGCCATTCGCGGACCATCATTTCTTCTTCTCCATGGGTATTGATATCTCCATTCAGACGCGCGTTGTGCAGAAGTATGAGTACTTCCTCTATCGTCTTGCCTTTCGGTATTCCGAGTAATCGCAGGTCATTGCCGGTAAGTGCGGTCTTAACATGGCGAAGTGTATCAAGGTAAAGTTTTATTGCCCTCTTCGCTTTTATAGAATCAGCGGCAATGTAGTTAGTTAACAGGGCAGTTTGATGATACCCGTGAAGCCTGGAATATAAGTACGCTGGTTCTTGTTTTCGGATCAATTCCCTAGTATTAGATTTTAGCTGGCTGCTGTCACGCAGGATAATTGCAGTCTGTCTATCCGGGCGTAAAAAGGATACTAATTCTTCAATCTCATTTTCGGTCAGGCGATATGCGAGCAATGCCATATAAAGTCGCGAAATCTCCTGTTCGATATACGAAATAGCTCTAGCCGACGAGAATTTTTCAGTTAGCCAAGCATCGCCTCTTAATCCATGATGAATTTTGCCAAGTGCTTTTAGTACCCAGGCTCTCTGCAGCATTTTTTCGGGATATTCCTCTTTCAAAACTAGCTCTAACTCGTGGCGAATGCGGTCGCCGCTGATCGTTGTAAGCATTGAGACGTCTCTATCGAGTAGCCGAAGCGTTGTTGGTTCGATGTCAAAATCCAGTCGCTGTTCATATCGGATCGCTCTCCATATGCGTGTGGCATCATCGATAAAGCTTTTTTCGTGCAGTATGCGAATGAGTTTGTGCCGGAGATCTGTATAGCTGTTGTATGGATCTATTAACTCGCCGTATTTATTCACGGGTGTTAACTGGATTGCCATGGAATTGATCGTAAAGTCGCGTCTAAAAAGGTCTTCTTTAATCGAGCCGGGTTTAACGGTTGGGAGTGCTCCCGGCCTGGCGTAGGTCTCACAGCGGGCAGTTGCCAGATCGATATTCCATCGTTCCAGTTTTATTTTGGCAGTGTTAAATCGCGCATGAGTGGTCAATTTCCCGCCAGTTTGTTTTACGATGTCCATTGCCAGACTGATGGCATCGTGTTCAACCACAAAATCCAAATCAAGATTCGGCTTCCCGAGCAGAATGTCTCTTACAATGCCTCCCACCAGGTAAATTTGTTTGCCTCTCCGCGACGCAGCAGAGGCTACTTTATCTACAAGAGCTTTTACTTCCTCAGGGAGGTTTTTCTCAATAAGCCCGGAGAGATTATTTACATTTTTCATATATACTGCTTTTTTCTGTATCCAGGTAGGACGCCAGATATTTTTTACCATAATATAGTATTTACCCCAGTTGTTTGTCTACCTGAGTGTGTGTATGATGAAACTAAGATGAACGACCCTAGATTAAAACGGCATGTAAAAATTGTCTGTACTTTGGGTCCGGCGAGCCAGTCTGAACCGGTTATTCGCGGAATGCTGAAAGCCGGGATGGACATTGCCCGTCTTAATTTGAATTACGGTACGCTTGAAGAACATAGACAAACGATTTCATTATCACGCCGGCTGAGTAATGAATCGGGATTGAGTACCGGCGTCCTGCTTGATTGCCCGGGTTTAAAAAAATATCCAAAGGCTACCATAAGAGAGGCGTTTCAAAATCACCTTGAATTCGCCCGCTCGCAAAATGTTGATTTCATAGCGCTGTCCTTTATTTCGACTGCTGAGCAGGTTAGAGAAGTCCGTAGATTATTAACCGAAATTGAATATTCAATACCGCTGGTCGTGAAAATAGAGCAGACTTCGGCGCTGGCTGAAAGCGAAGCGATTCTTGATATCGCCGATGGTATTATGGTGGCGCGCGGCGACCTGGCGATCCAGATTAGCATAGAGAAAGTGCCCCTCGCACAGAAACGGTTAATCAAAGCCGCCAATCAGCGTGGTAAGCCTGTGATCACCGCCACTCAGATGCTGGAATCCATGGTGAAATCATCTCATCCTACCCGCGCCGAAGCTACCGACATCGCGAATGCGGTACTCGATGGGACGGATGCGCTCATGTTATCAGAAGAGAGCGCGATTGGTGAGTACCCGATAGCAGCCGTGGAAATGATGGTAAAAATTGCTGTTGAAGCAGAAACTGCCTATCCATACGAAGAAAGATTGCGTTCAGCTTACCTTGCAAGTTTACCCGAGGTGAACGATGCTGCCGCTCGTGCTGCTTGTCTCGTGGCGCAGCAGATCGGCGCCAAAGCAATCGTTGCTTTCACGTCGAGCGGAGCCACTGCCTTGCGTGTCTCAAAATACCGCCCGGCATAGCCGATTATTGCGATCACACCTTTCGATACGACCGTGAAGCAAATGTCTATGGTCTGGGGAGTCCACGGAGTAAAGAGAGAAAGACCAGCTACAATTGAGGAGGTTTTTGAGCTGGCGGTTGATGTTGCATCAGGTCTCGGTCTAGTGGTTAAAGGTGACAGGTTGGTAATTACCGCCGGACTGCCGATGACCGGCTCCGGGAACACGAATCTCGTTAAAGTGCACGTGGTCTAGCTAATAAAAATAAGAGGCCAACAATTTAAGGGATAGGTCGTGGTGGATGAACCTCGTCGAGAAGCAGGAAAAACCGTACGTTGTAAATCAAAAGAATCTCTTTTTGGTTAGGATAACAAATCCATTGATCACTGCGATCTCACCACCGCATATGTTCAACCTGCAATCAATGCCTTCAAATTCCTGGCGAAAACGCCGTACCAGTCATCCGCTGAGATTGAAAGCAATTTGTCTCTTGTGGGTTGGGGTAATTCCTCAAGAGGAATTTTCTGCAATATAAGTTCAGTTTCTTGTTCGGAAAATTCTGGACCAGCAACTATTTTCTTAATTTGCGCTTTATCGACAGGGCAGACTTCCTGGCAGCGCATACACCCGATTACCGCGTTATGCCAATCGGGTCGGACCCACCCAGGGAAATCGTCGGTAATTTCATTGAGCCAGGTTAGGCAATTCTCAGCATGAATAAGAAAGCGGTCGGTAGGAATGCATTGCGTTGGACAGTTTTCAAGGCATTTGAAGCAGTTCTCACATGCTTTCATGATTTTGAGGTCGCTCCAATCGTCTTTCGCGGTCGGACAATCAGTATAATACGCGATCAAACGGTAGAAGCTGCCAAAACCGGACACGTAAGTGATATTGTTTCTGCCATACTGCGCTAATCCACTCCTGACGGACAGTGTTTTTAAAGGTAGACGAGCTCTGGAAAATCCGCAGCCGGCTGGCTTCAAACTGGACGTTAGTATTTCTTTGACGCGTGCTTCATCAGCTCTTCTTATGTATTGCGGTGGAATAACAACATTGTGAATTTTACCATGCCATTTAAAGTACGCATGTGTGATTGAAGAGGGAGCTGCGATGATTATAATATTTGCAGCATTGGGCAGATCAGTCGGAATTTCATATATAAAACGCAGGTAGGCAGTGTTAAGCCTTTTATCAATTAACCCCTGCCTTAACCATTTCTCGATGTCGTCACGTATAGCCGCGAGATGTGATATTGCAACAATCTTTGCTTTAAATCCGTTTTTCTTTAATTCCTGTAAAGTGTTTTCGACCGTGTTGTTCACCGTATTCTCTTTTAGATATATGTATATAATCAGTATAGCTCAAATCGGCCATCTGTGATCAGTCTCATCTTACTCATACTCTCTTGACGATAGGCGAAATGTAAACACTGCAAAATAAAACAACTTCCCAAAACAATATATCCGTGCTATGATTGTTTCTGATTTTGCGCTGACTAAGTAAGGAGGAAGAATGAAAAAACTACTCTGGCTGTCGATAGTTGGTTTGCTTGTCTCCAGTCTGGTACTCGGAGGGTGCACCTCAGAATCTACCAAAATTAGAGTTGCCACGGATGCGACCTGGCCGCCGTTTGAATACGTTAACGAGCAGACCAAAGAGATTGAAGGATTTGATATCGACCTGTTCAATGCCATCGCAGAGAAAGCTAACCTGGATGTAGAGTATATTAATGTCGCCTTTGACCCGTTACTTGCCGGTATGGCGCAGGGCACCTATGATGCAGCTATATCGTCAATCAGTATTCTCCCCGAACGCGAGAAAGAGATGTTGTTTTCCAACCCATATTTCGCTGCCGGACAGCTTATCTCGGT
>CAYHBE010000125.1:0-5642 GCA_964354765.1 uncultured Dehalococcoidales bacterium
AAAAGATAACCAACATCCCAATGCATTGGCAATGGCGCCTCTTGAAGATGTAGCAGTAAAAATGGTCAAAATAATTCGAGAACTAAAACCGGATGTGGTTGTCACGCATGATGCCGGCGGCGGTTACGGTCACCCGGACCATATCGCAACCCATAACGGTGCCGCTGCTGCATTCTTTGCAGCAGCAGATCCAGCCCAGTACAAAGAGGCAGGACCGCCATTCCAACCATCTAAACTATACTTCGGCGTTCGCCCTCGCGGATTGATGCGTATGGCAGTCAGATTAATGCCCCTGTTCGGACAGGATCCACATCATGCCGGCCGCAACCACGATATCGACTTTACGAAAACTATGGGTGTCGATTACCCTGTGCACGCGGTTATTAGATTACAGAAACAGTTCGTTATGATACGTAATAAAGCGGCTGCCTGTCATAGCAGTCAGGGTGGAGGCATGCCAGCGCGCTGGGGACCGTTTAGAATCATAAGGTTCGTGGATAGGTTTCGAGGTCCACGGGACTATTTTATGCGTGAATACCCGCCGCCCACGAAGCGAAAAGAGAAAGACCTATTAGAAGGCATTGTTTAATGATACCCTAACCCTGCGGCGGTAAAATAGTAGCTCATGAATTCATCATGGAGAGAAGACAGCAATTGCTGAGCTGAATATGCTTTTAAAGAGAGCCAAAAGAGAATTTTTGGTTATCCTATATCTGCTTGCGTTTCCACCTACCCGCTCGGAAATAGATGATATAAGTGAATGCTCGGCCTGCCAAAGCAGCTACCATTGCCCAGCGAATGCCATAGACACCAATATCGGTCCACCGCGGCAGGAAATATGCTAGTGGGATTTGTATTAACCACATTGTTACAAGGCTAGCCACCATCGGGATCATCGTGTCTCCCACACCGTTCAGGCAGTCTGCCAGTACAGCGGCGAACGCCATGAACAGGTTACCCGCTGCCGCTATCCTCAAAAATGTACTACCTATTTCCACGACCCCTTCCTCAGAATTAAATATACGTACCATTTGTGGAGCCCAGATTAACATCGCCACCGAAAACGCCATCATCACACCTTGTGTTAAGAGCACCCCCAGCCAACCGCTCTTTTCAGCCTGGGCTGGTTTTTGCGCTCCCATGTTCTGCCCGGCGAGTACACCAGCTGCCTGACCGAAAGCCATGGCTGGCATCATCGTCAACATCTCGACTCTGGTCATAATGGTATGCGCCGCCACCGCCAGAGTTCCAAAGGGGGCAATAAACCACATCATCACAAGGCTGACCACACTTCTTTCCATCGTATTAATTGCAGCCGGTAATCCGATTTTAACCAGTCTCCAGATTAGTTTGGTATCAAACCGAAAACCCCTAAGTGTTAACGTCAAGCGGGTACGACCGCTAAAGAGAAACCATAATCCGATGACGCCTCCCAAAGTCTGGGAGATGACGGCAGTCGTCGCTGCACCGCTAACTCCCATTTTAGGAAATATCCACCATCCGAAAATCAGGAATGGGCACAGTGCAACATGGAGGAGACGATAGACAATAGATATCTTCATTGGGTTCATCGTATCGCCGGAAGCTTGCATCGTGCTGCCTGTCATCATTACCAATCCCATGGCTACCATACCGACGAACTGGATGCGCAGGTAAGGTGCCCCCTGTGAAACAACATCCGGGTCTACACCAAATACAGCCAGGATTTGCTCTGCGAAAAATATACCGATAATTGCCATAAAGGCAGAAAAAGCGAGATTGACAACGATAGCCTGCTTGGCAGCCTGCCCTGCACTATCGAAATCACCTGCCCCGATAAATCGGGCTATCAGCGCTCTCAAGCCGGCGAAAAGACCCATCATCAGGGAATTTACGATTTGAACGGATAAGCCTGCGAGTCCAACTCCTGCAACAGAAGCAGAACCAAGCTTACCTACCCAAATCATATCGACGGTAGGACCGAGCGTGTTGAGAATACTGCTTATGATAATAGGCCAGGAAAGCGCCCAGAGATTATCAATTAACTTACCCTGCGTCCAATCGCGGAGCATCGCAGGTCGTGTTCCAGGTTTAACGTCTCGTCTCAACGCAAATATTCATTCCTTCTAAATCCGCGTATCTCACTCGAATTAAGAGCTAATTATATCATCATGATTAATAAAATACGAATTTGAACTATCTTCCTTGCACAACTATTGCGAGTGGGTGTCAGAGTAAGTCCATATCCAAATCCAGTTGCAATTGTCCACCCATTCGAGCTATGATATAATTTGTTGTAGTTTAAAGGGGAGGTTTTTGTTGCCAGAAAACACGACTACTACCACAATAAAAGAGCTTCTAGAAGCGGGCGCTCATTTCGGACACCAGACAAGCCACTGGCATCCGCGGATGAAGAACTATATCTTTACAAAACGCGATGGAATCCACATTATCAACCTGGAACTGACCGCCGGTCTGCTCGACAAAGCATGCACTTTCGTTAAAGAGATAGTGGCAGAAGGCGGCACCGTACTTTTCGTCGGAACCAAGAAACAGGCACACGACGCCATTGAAGAAGAAGCGAAGCGGTGCGGTATGTTCTATGTCAATAATCGTTGGATAGGCGGCTCCCTTACCAATTTCACCACTATCCAATCACGTATTGACTATCTTGTCAGGCTTGAAGACCAGAAGGAGAAAGGCGAATTTTCACGCCTTCCCAAGAAAGAAGCATTGGGAATCGAAGAGGAAATTGCCCGGATGAACAAGCAACTGGGCGGTATTAAAGAAATGACTCGCATTCCTTCATTATTATTCATCGTCGATACTGTTAAAGAAAGCATTGCGATTGCCGAAGCGAAAAGGGTTGGAATTCCTATAGTCGCCGTCGTCGATACGAACTCTAATCCAATAGATATCGATTATCTCATTCCCGCCAACGATGATGCCATTCGCGCCATCAAACTTATCTGCCACAGGATAGCCGACTCTGTACTCGATGGGAAAGCGCTTCAGACACCCATAAAATCAGAAGATGAAGGAGAAGAAGGGGTTACTCCGGGAGTTCCTCCGATAGCGCAATCCCAGGAAGTAAAACCGGAACCAGTGGTATTTACCCCTGATGACAAGTAATAGATGGAAGTAACAGCTGCACAAATTAAAGAACTTCGAGAAAAATCACAGGCTGGTGTCATGGACTGCCGGCACGCCCTTATAGAAGCGGGTGGAAATATTAACAAAGCCCTCGAAGTTCTCAAGAAACAGTCCCTATTCAAAGCTCAGAAGAAAAGCGAACGCGTCGTTAAGCAGGGTGTAGTCGAGACTTATATCCACACCGGAGGACGTATCGGTGCGATGGTGGAACTGAACTGCGAGTCCGATTTTGTTGCGCGTACAGACATTTTTAAAGAGCTTGCACATAACATTGCCATGCAAATCGCAGCACAGGAACCGCTTTGTATTTCTCAGGACAAGATACCTGCAGATATAGATGTTAATCCGGAGGTCGCCTGCCTTTTACTGCAACCATTCATCAAATCTCCCGAGATGACTATTCAGGACATTATTAACCAGGCAATCGCTAAAACGGGCGAAAACATTAAGATAAGCCGTTTCGCCAGATTCGAACTGGGACAGGTGGAAGCCAGGGTCGCCGGGATCTAATCAGCTCAAGACCCAGCCTGCAATCAAACCATTTTGAAGGTGGCCCCGATGATTAAAACGCCTAAATACAAGCGTATCCTTCTTAAACTCAGCGGTGAAGCCTTCAAGGGTACATCCGCGTACGGTATCGATCCCAAGATTGTTGTCCAGATCGCCCGCCAGATTAAGCGCGTCCATGCAATGGGAGTAGAGGTAGCTATTGTGGTCGGTGGTGGAAATATCTGGCGCGGCGCTGAAGCGGAAAAAATGGGCATAGATAGAGTCACTGCCGATTACGCCGGTATGCTAGCTACTATGATCAACGCTCTGGTCCTTCAAGACGCGCTTGAGAAAATCGGTGAAGTAACCCGCACCCAGACTGCAATCGATATCCAAAAAGTTGCTGAGCCCTACATCCGCCGACGCGCTATTCGGCACATGGAAAAAGGCAGAGTAGTAATCTTTGGTGCTGGAACGGGTAATCCTTATATGACCACGGATACCGCTTCTGCCTTACGTGCGATTGAAATTGGTGCCGAAGTTCTTATTAGAGCCATACATGATGTCGATGGCGTATATAGCGCTGATCCACGAAAAGACCCGAATGCTAAAAAGTTCGATAAGTTAACGTATCTTCAGGCAATTAATCTGAGATTAGAGTTTATGGATGCCACGGCACTCTCACTTTGCATGGACAATAAATTACCTATTATCGTAATCGATTTCATGGCAAAACAAGGGATTGAACGTGCTGTAATGGGTGAAGCAATCGGAACAATCGTCACAGGGGGTTAAAAGATGGCAGAAAATAAATCGTTGACCAATGCCGATCAGAAAATGCGAAAATCACTTGAGTCGGTTCAACGAGAACTCTTAACCATTCGCACCGGTCGCGCATCCCCTGCCTTGATTGAACACGTAAAAGTTGATTATGCCGGCTCTGTGCTTCCTCTGAACCAACTTGCCAGTATCACCACACCGAATGCCAGTATGCTGGCTGTTCAACCCTGGGACAAGACCAGTATGAACGTGATCGAGAAAGCTATCTTGAAATCCGATCTTGGATTGACACCTATAAATGACGGCCGCTTGATTCGCATTAATATTCCCCCGCTCAGTGAAGAGCGTCGCCAGGAATTGCTGAAGGTCGTCAAACGCCGTATCGAAGATGGCAAAATAGCCCTTAGAAATATCCGACGTGATGCCCTTGAGGAGTTGAAAACCCAGGAGAAAGAGAAGGACATCTCTCAAGATGAGTGTAAACAGCTCCTGAACCAGCTTCAAAAGCTGACCGACGGCTTCACGATCCGGATTGAACAAGCCGGTAAGGATAAAGAAAAAGAGGTCATGGAGGTCTAAAGCCTCCAGACTTTCGCTATATCGACATGAAATCTGCCGCGCAGAAGTTCAAGACTTTACCCACCCATGTTGCGATAGTTCCGGATGGAAATGGGCGCTGGGCGCAGCGGCGCGGGCTACCGAGAATCGCCGGACACCGGGCGGGTATTCTAAATATGTTTAAATTGATCAACTATGTCAATGAGTACCCAATTCCATATGTTACTTTCTACGGTTTCTCCACGGAGAATTGGAACCGGCCAAAAATAGAAGTGACTGGACTTTTTGGACTAGTGGAACACTTTGTCGGAGAGCACCTGAAACAAATTCATGAAAAGAATATAAAAATCAGGCATGTCGGCGGAATGGAGGGGCTTCCTGAGATGCTTACATTGGCAATTAAGAAATCTGTCGACCGCACTGAAAACAATACAGGGATGGTACTTTCTATCTGCTGGAATTACGGCGGGCGGACGGAAATACTAAACGCGACACGGCGGATCATTACTGATGGTATTCAACCCGAAGCCTTAAATGAAGATGTGTTTTCGAGCTACCTATATACTGCCGGTATCCCTGACGTTGACCTGCTGGTGCGTACCGGAGACGAAACCCGCCTCAGCAATTTCCTTCTATGGCAAACCGCTTATAGCGAATACTATTTCACTAAAGTACTATGGCCT
>CAYHBE010000126.1:0-5615 GCA_964354765.1 uncultured Dehalococcoidales bacterium
CGGTCATTCCCAACTGGGCCGACTGTGACGAGATTATGCCTATGGATAGGGCTGGCAACCCATTGCTCCTGTCGCTCGGGATTTCTGACAAGTTCGTCGTGCAGTGGGCTGGCAATATGGGAAGGACGCATGACTTGGAGTGCCTTCTCGGTGCTGCGGAGATTCTCCGCGAGCACCAGCGCATCCATTTCCTCCTTTCCGGCTGGGGTGCCAGGCGCGCATCGCTGGAGGCGGCCGTGACACGGCAGCGGCTCCCCAACGTGTCGCTCGTCCCGAACCAGCCCAGGGACGGTTTGTCGACACTGTTGAACGCATGCGACATCTCGGCCATCAGCTTTGTGACGGGAATGGCCGGCATTTCGGTGCCGAGCAGGATGTACAACGTTCTGGCCGCGGGCAAGCCAATAGTCGCCAGTGCTGACGAAACGTCTGAGTTGAGTGTTGTGATTCGTGAGGAGGGGGTTGGCTGGGTCGTGACGCCCGGTGACTCTGCCGCAATGGCTCGCGCGATCTTGGAGGCGCAGGCTGATCCAGAGCGGGTCACAGCGATGAGCAAGCGTGCCCGCTCGGTGGCCGAGACAAAGTACTCATTTGAACGGAGTAAAGGGAAGTACAACTCGCTCTTTGCGCAGCTTCTCGCCCCGGAGGGTTGAAACGGAGGTCCTGGTAACGTGTTGTTTGTAGTCACCGGAGCGGCGGGGTTTGTTGGGTCTGCAGTTGTTCGTGCACTCGCGGAGCTGGGCGTCTCCGTAAGAGGCTGCGATCGGACCCCTGCTGTGCCTGTCCCTGCGGACGAGTGGTTTACGCTCGACATACTCGATGCTAACAACCTGGGGCCTTTGATGAGCGGTGCGGATTGCGTTGTTCACGCGGCAGGGTTGGCCCACCAGCGCGGGGCCCACCAGGGTATTCGGCAGAAGCTGGTCGCAGTCAATGTGAACGGCACGCAAAATGTGGTTCGAGCCGCAGTAGGGGCGGGCGTCCGGCGGTTTGTGCTGGTGAGTTCGGTGTCGGTGTATGGAGCACGATCGGCTGGGCCCTGCGATGAGGATTGTTTGCCTTGCCCCTCGGGTGCCTATGCCGAGAGCAAGTTTGAAGCCGAACGCCAGGCAATTGCGGAAGCATCAGCGGGCAACATGAACCTGTGTATCTTGCGCCTGGCAACCGTCTACGGAGAGGGTGATCCTGGGAATGTGGCCCGGCTTGTTCGTGCGATCGACCGCGGGCGCTTCGTCTGGATTGGGTCCGGGTCCAACTTGAAGACCCTGGTTCACCGCGAGGACGCGGGGCGCGCCTGCGCAATCGCAGCCTGGGCCCTGGACCAGCCAGGGGGGACCTTCAACGTAACCGAGGGAGCATATCCCCTTCGGGAAATCGTCGAGACGATTGTTCTCGAATTGGGTGCGAGCGTACCAAGATTCCACATTCCGGCACCACCCATCAGGTTGCTGAGCCGTGCTATTGGCGTTCTCGGTCGGGGTGGGGGCAGGCTCGGAATGGTCCACCACGCCTTGGATCGATGGTTGTCAAACGATGTCTACGATGGAACGAGATTCCGGCAGACTTTTGATTTCCACCCGGTTGTCGGACTCCGCGAGGGCCTGCATCGCGAGGTCGCGTGGCACCAAGGCGTGATGCGATGAACGAGGCTTGGGCCTTGAGCGCGTCGCTCCTCTTTGGGCTGATCGCCTTGGCGGTGTGGGCTGTCCTCTTCCCATTGAGGGCGTCGCTGGCAAGGTGGGAGGTTCTGGACCTACCGAGCGACCGCGGGCTACACGAACACCCCACTCCGCGCGGCGGGGGCATTGTAATCGTCCTGTTTTGGACTGCGGCTATGGCAGCACTCTGGGCGACTTCACGTACGTCGCGAAGCACAACGTTCGCCCTCGTAGTCGGAGGTGCCTTGCTGGTCGCGCTTGTCAGCCTGTGGGATGACATACGCCGCCAGCCGGTAGCGGTCCGGCTCGGGGCGCACATTCTCGGGGCTGGCATGGCCGCTGTGGGTATTGGGCGGCTGGAAGCGCTTGACCTTGGCGCATTGGGCACGGTTCGCTTGGGCTGGTTGGGAGTGGCATTCATGCTGTTCTGGATTGTGGGGCTCACAAACGCCTACAACTTCATGGACGGGATCGACGGCATTGCTGGAGCGCAGGCCTTCGTTGCTGGTCTTGGATGGTTCTTCTTGGTTGAGGCCGATCCGATGGTGCGGGCGGCTGGTCTTGTGCTGGCGGCCAGCAACCTCGGCTTTTTGTTGCATAATTGGCCACCGGCGAAGATCTTCATGGGAGATGTTGGGAGCGCATTTGTCGGCTACATTCTGGGGGTTATGACCATCGTCGCAGCGCGAAGCGACGCGCGGCTTGCCTTTGTGGGGTTCTTGCTTGTCTGGCCGTTCGTGTTCGATACAACCTTCACATTCTTTCGGCGGCTGGTCCGTGGTGAGAATGTGCTGGCGGCCCATCGGAGCCACCTCTACCAGAGGCTCGTGATCGCGGGGCTCAGCCACCGGTTCGTGACGCTGCTCTATGCGGCGCTAGCCGCCTTTGGCGGGGGGCTGGCAAGGATTTGGCTGAACGGAGGGCAGGTGAATAGCCTCGCCGCTATTGGCGGCGTATTTGGAGCGGGTGGTGGTTTATGGGGATTTGTGCGATGGGCCGAGAGGCCTTCGCGGCCGACCCGGGGTGTCGCGCCCCCAGCAAACGCTTCTCTTGGGGATCGGGGAGAGATCCAATAAGCATTTCTCGCAGCCGAAACAGTGGGGGGCAGATTGTGGTCGATTCACAGTATCCTGCGCTTTGGCAGTTGGTATGGATGGGAAGCAGGCGCAGCCGTTGGATAGAGGAGACCTGGTGCGTATGACTGATTTGCGATTGTTGCGACTCCCACCATTGCGACATCTACTGCTATTTGGTCTCGACGGTGTAATCGCTTGTCTGGGGCTTTGGGTCGCTCTGCTGCTTCGCTTCGACGGACGGATCTGGCCCGAGTATCTTGCGCTGCTGCCGAGGTTGGCCGTTCTTCTCGTTGCCAGTCGGCTGATAGCGAATTCCTTGTTTAAGCTCCACCGCTGGTCGTTCCGGTTTTCCGGTCTTCCAGACGGGATGAGGGTCGTGATGGCAGGTCTTCTGGGCACGGGACTCTTTATGTCGTGCGTGTATTTTCTGCAAGTTATGGGTCCGCCGCGCTCGGTTGTTGTGCTGGAGCTCTTCTTCTCGACGGCTGCGATGGGCTTGGTGCGATTCTCGCCGCGGCTTGCGTGGATGTATCTTGCTGATCGGACGCGGTCGCAGAAGGACGACGTGCTCCGCCCCCTTATCGTCGGGGCGGGCGCGGCGGGCGAGGCGTTGTTGCGAGACCTTCAGCGTTCGCAAGAGCACAACTACCGGGTCATCGGGTTCGTGGACGACGACCGGTCGAAGTGGAGCATGATCGTGGGTGGGAAGCCGGTGCTCGGTGGCATTTCCGACTTGCGATCTCTCGTGCAGCGCCACCAAGTCGGAAAGATCCTGATTGCAATACCCAGGCTGTCTCCGAAGCGGATCCGCGAAATCCTTTCGCTGTGCAACGATCTGAAGGTGCGCTTCAAAGTCCTTCCTGTGTCCTTCATCTACCTCAGCGAACGGCTCAGTGTCTCCATGCTGCAGGACCTGTCTCCGGACGACCTGCTGCCGCGGCCACAGGTGACCTTCTACAACGGTGACCAGGCCCGGATGGTGCGGGGCAGACGGACCCTTATCACCGGTGCGGCGGGATCCATCGGGAGCGAGATCTGCTTCCAGTTGGCTCGTGCCGGTATAGGCAGTTTGGTCATGGTGGACGTCAACGAGAACGGGTTGTACCTGCTCAAGCGGCGTCTTGAACGCGAGGTACCGGCCACACCGGCGTTTGCCGAGGTCGGGGACATTCGCGACCAGAAACGGATGAACGACTTGGTCAGACGGTTCGCTCCTCAAGATATCTTCCATGCGGCCGCCCACAAGCACGTTCCGTTGCTGGAAAGTGCGCCCTGTGAGGCGGTCAAGAACAATATCCTCGCGACGAGGGACCTTGTGGCCACAGCGGATGCCCTTGGTGTGGAGCGGTTCGTCTATATCTCAACCGACAAGGCAGTTCGTCCAACGAGCGTAATGGGAGCCTCGAAACGGGTTGGTGAGATGGTTGTGCGGGCCATGGCTCGGCAGTCCCGGACCCGCTTCTGCGCCGTCCGTTTCGGCAACGTTCTCGGTTCCGCTGGGTCGGTCGTGCCACTCTTCCGCGAACAGATCGCCGCGGGTGGACCGGTCACTGTGACGGATCCGGAGGTGCGCCGTTACTTCATGACGATCTCCGAGGCGGTGGGCCTTGTGTTGATGGCCGCCTACAGCGACTCGGGCGAGCTGTGCGTACTCGACATGGGGGAGCAGATCCGCATCGAGGAGCTGGCGCGGGCCATGATCACGATGGCCGGGCAGGTGCCCGAGGTCGACATCCCTATCGTGTTCACGGGGCTGCGACCCGGAGAGAAGCTGTGCGAGGAGCTTATGACCGAGGCGGAGGAGCAGACGCAAAAGCTAACCGACAAGATCTTCGTGGCGCAAAGCCCTGCCCCTCCGGCCGACCTGGAACAACGCCTCGATGAGCTTGGCGACGCCGCCCGGGCAGAGGACCCGGCACGCGTGCTGGCCTTGCTTCGAGCACTGGTTCCGTCGTACCAGGGCAGCAGCATCTCTACGGTTAGGACATCGGGCGTACCCGAGAGCGGCAAAGAGCTGGGAAGCACACCCCGGAACAAGATCATGTAACCGCGTTTGAGCTGTGCGGCCAGGAGCATGCTTCAACTCGACTGACCGGCCGCGATGACGGCGAGACGGAAGGGCGCACCTGGGTGCGCCCTCAGTTTCTTGATCGCTTGAGCCACTCGATCCTGGAGGTGCCCGCGGAACGCTGGACGAAGTTGCACTCCACAAACGCCTTGGAACGGCTCAATCGGGAGCTTAAGCGGCGCACACGAGTCGTGTCGATCTTTCGGGACCGGCCGGCGCTGGAGCGCTTGGTGGGTGCTCTGCTCCTCGACGAGCAAGAAGAGTGGATAGTGGCTCGACACTACATCAGCGAGCGGTTGATGAGCCTGCTGAAGGGCACCTCGCAACAACTCGAGGAGCTGGCGCCCGGCGCCGCCGCTTTGCTCCACGCGACCGCGCGCCCCGAGTCCCTCGGGCCCCGGGGCGCCTTCTCAATCCCTGTTGGAGACTGATCCATGCCAACCTCGATCTTCACCCCCGGCCTTCTCTCCGACACCAAGTTGACGGACACAACTCTTTGCTGCCTTCGGGCGGGCTAGCCAGGGAGATTAGGCGGCAAGCTATACTCCGACGGCATGTTTCCGCTGCGGGATTCCATCCCGTCCTCGCGGCCACCGGTAGTAAACGTGCTGCTGATAGCGGCGTGCGCGGTGGCGTTCGTGTTCGAGCTCTCGCTTGGGTCGTACCTCGATCGCTTTCTCCGTGCCTACGCCTTCGTGCCGGTGCGCCTCTTCCAACCCGCGGTCTTCGACGTGAACCTGCTCTTCAACATCAGGAGCGGCCTGCTGTCAATGTTCCTCCACGGCGGCTGGTTCCACCTCATCTCCAACATGT
>CAYHBE010000127.1:0-5573 GCA_964354765.1 uncultured Dehalococcoidales bacterium
CAGGGGTAATTCCCAGAACTTTGGGATACCCTTGACAGTCACGCCATCATGGGTTCCAAACGCCAGGTCGGGTCGTGGATTGTTGTTTACGATATAGTCGCGGATAAGCTGCACAGCAGTATCCGACGTGACCTTGCTATATGTTATCCTCGGTTGACCGGGTTTGATAATATCGACGATCGGTTCGGCGTAACACAGCCCGATGCAGCCAACGCGCTCGACCTTGGCATCGATGTTTAATCGCGCTAGCTCGTTTTTAATGGTAGTGATTACCTGTTCTGCACCAGCCGCCAGACCACAGGTTGCTGCGCCTACGAGAATCCGAGGTTTGGTACTCTTCTGCAAAGCTTCCCACTCGGCGACTGCCTGTTTTCGTCGTTCATCAAAGATCATGATTCACCGTCACTGAATTTCATTCGACTAATCACTGTGATTAAGTGTATTGCGACAGGATTTTCTTGATTATCGGAGTTGTCATCCTGCCGTATACCGTGCCGTCAACCACCATTACTGGTGCGAGTGCACAGGCGCCAAAGCAAGCTACCTTTTCCAGGCTGTAATTATAGTCCGCGGTAGTCTGGCCTGGCTCGATGCCGACCTGCTGTTTAACTTCTCCCATGATTCTCTTGCCGCCGCGAACATGACAGGCGGTACCCTGACAAACCTTGACAGAATGTCTGCCCTGTCGTTCGAAACGGAATTGAGCATAAAAGCTGGCAACCCCGTAGATATCGCTTCTTGAGATACCTAAAAATTGGGCTATCTCCGTTATAGCTTCTTCGGGAAGATAGCCCAAGACTCCTTGCACTTCCTGGAGTACGGGGATTAAAGACTCTCTTTTACGTTGATGAGACAGCAAAATTGGCATTATTTTTTCACGCATAATAAACCCTCAATATAATTTTACTGAATCTAAATACACTTTGCTAGTGCGACAGTTTATCACGAACACCGAGATACTTCAAGTGTCTGGAAGGTTGTTTATTTACGCCAAAGGGTATAACATATGGAGTAATGATTTTGGCGTAAGCCAAACAAACTTACCTCGCTTAAAGGTCATTCCCAGGTTGCACAAGAAATGATTTTCCAATATTGTTAACTAAGCGTCCTTATTTTATTATTATTATTTGAGAGGAAGTCATGGGAATCGAACTGGTCCACATAGGTTTTAACAACATGCTGGCGATGAACCGCGTAATCGCAATCGCATCACCGAACTCTGCGCCCACCAAACGTACCATTCAAGAAGGACGCAGCAAAGGACTTCTTATTGATATGACAAACGGACGCCGGACAAAAGCAGTCATTATCGCCGATAGCGGGCATATTATACTGGCAGCCTTAGCTCCTGAAACCATCTCCGGCAGGCTGCAGGGACAGCCGAAAGGGCTTACTCCTGAGGAAGAGGTTTAGTCCCGACAGGTTTAAAAGACATGCCGATAGACAAACCGCTGAAAATCCTTCAACCGACTCTCGTGATTGTGCTCTCGGGACCGTCTGGCGTGGGCAAAGATGCGATCCTATCCCGGCTCAAAGCCACCGAAAAACAGGTCCGGTTTATCACCACGCTTACAACCCGTGCCCGCCGTCCAAAGGAAATCGATGGAGTCGACTACACGTTTGTGAGCAAAGAGACGTTCGAAGACCTGTTAAAAAATAACGAACTACTTGAATCGGCGAATGTATACGGTAACTGGTACGGGGTGCCGAAACATCCGGTTAGAGATGCCTTGAAACTGGGACAGGATGTAATCGTCAAGGTAGACGTACAGGGTGCCGCTACCATTAAGAAAATCGTACCTGGAGCTGTATTTATCTTCCTGGTACCACCATCATTAAAAGAATTGGAAAACAGACTAAGGCGACGCTACACGGAAAAACCTCATGAACTGGAAATACGCCTGCGAACCGCTCCCGATGAACTGAAGGAAGTGAGTAAGTTCGACTACGCCGTCTTAAATGACAACGATAAGATCGACCATGCCATTGATAAAATCAAAGCCATCATCACCGCCGAAAAATGCAAGGTTAACCCCAGAAAAGTTACTCTCTAATGGTATTCATTTCTGTTTATCTTTAGCTCCATGTCATCCCGAACATAGGTCAGTCGTCGACTCTTGGCATCCCAGACTCCTATCCATGATCCGTTAGTGTCATCCTAGCCCCTTTTTTATTTGTCATCGCGAGGAACATGTTGACATGGCGATCTCAGGGTAGTGTAGGAATCATTTTTCCCCCGTGTCATCCCAGACTCCGATCCCGCATCTGGTGCGGGACAAGCCTGGGATCCATAAATCAGTGACCTTCATAACCAACTCATTTGAGTTTAGTAAACCCGGGCAGACTTGAAGTTAGCTTGCCGCCTGCAGAATCCAACTCCAACAGTTTTTACTTTACAAGTTGTGGATTTGACCTTTGAGATTTGATCTTTGAGCTAATCCCCGCGTTGACCTCCATCTCTCCACTCCAGTATTATCTATGTAATACTCCAAACTCCCGGATTCAAGGCTTTATTTATTCCGTTTTATGAAAGGACTGTAAATGGCGTTAAGTAAGCTGGCGGAGTTTGAGCCCATTTTTTTCCCCAGGACACATGCTGTTATCGGCGCTTCCAATGTCATGAGTAAATTCGGCGGACGCTTTATCCGCACCCAGATGAATTTCGGTTACAAAGGCAAATTCTTCCCCGTAAACAAAGACGAACCCGAGATCTTCGGCATGAAAGCCTATCCGAAGGTGACCGATATACCTGAGCCGGTCGATTTCGCCACTATATTGGTCCCATCTCCAGCCGTGCCGCAGGTACTGGAAGAATGCCTGGCGAAAGGCGTCAAAGGCGCTCAAATTATTACCGCCGGTTTCAGCGAGCGCGACGACGAAGGCATCCGACTGGAAAAACAAATCGCCGAGACTGCCAAAAAGGGCATCCGCGTCATCGGACCGAACTGTTTCGGAATCTACTGCCCGCGCGGCGGACTTACCATTCCTCCGGGTGAAATGCTTTCTAAGGAAAGCGGACCCGTCGCCTGCATTAGCCAGAGCGGCGGCTACGGCATCAGGATTCCGAGCCGTGCCGATGGACTGGGTATCCGGTACAGCAAACTGGTTAGCTACGGTAATGCTGTCGATGTGAATGAATGCGACTTACTGGAATACTTTTATGAAGACCCTGAAACAAAAATCATTACCGGATACATCGAGGGTGTGAAAGATGGTCCTCGCTTTTTCGAGCTGTTAAAAAAGGTCTGCAAAGTAAAGCCTGTCATTCTCTGGAAAGGCGGTTTAACCGAAGGAGGCGCCCGTGCCGTGAAGTCGCATACTGCTTCGTTAAGCGGACAGGCTCAGGTCTGGGATGCTCTTTTCAAACAGACAGGTGCCGTGCCGGTTAATAGCCTGGACGAACTGATTGATGTCACGATGGCATTTCTAAAATTACCGCCGATCACAGGACGTAAATTTTGCGTGGTTGGGGGAGGTGGCGGTATCGGTGTCGCCGCCGCAGATGCCTGCGAAAAAGCAGGAATTCCTTTATCAGTTTTCCCGAAAGAACTCCAACAGAAATTGCTGGGTATTGTTCCTGCCCAGGGCGCCAGTGTTCGCAATCCGGTTGACGTCGGCAGCCCGGGTCCCCCTCCTCCCATGCTGAAACTGGTTATGGACGCCGTTTTCACTGGCACCGAGATCGACGGCTTAATAATAAGTGAAATCAACATGGCATCGCGCCCACCGATGTTAGATGCAACTGCACTACCGGTCGGACCATCCCCAAACCAGCTAGCTCCATTCGAAGCACAGGAAAAATATGGTAAACCGGTCATCATGGTGTTGCCGGTTGAAAGTAACGGGAGCGCATTCGCTGAGGCCGAAACCGCCCGAAGAAAAGCCTCAGACTGGTTTATGGAACACAGCCTGCCGGTATTCCTGACCCTGGAACGAGCCGCAATTTCCCTTTCAAAATTCATCGGTTACTGGGAAAAAAGGAATACACAAGATTAAGATAACAAAATTTCCCCCGACCTTCCCGGATGTATTTCTCAAGGCGACACCATCGAAGAGGCGATGCAGATGATTGACGTTTCCCGCCGTTTATGGTTGGAATCTGCTTATGCAGATAATCTTGACATACCATTACCCAAGAACGATACAGAGTTCAGTGGTAAATTTAACGTGCGCATACCTGTTAGTCTCCATCGCAAACTGCACCGACTAGCCGGGAAGGAAGGGGTCAGTTTAAACCAGTATGTAGTATATGCACTATCGCATACTGCGGGTGTAGCCGAGAGCAAAGCTCCCTATAAATAAGCTGCCCGGCTGGGAAATCGTAGAGTAATTTTCCATACATTTACCCTTTCGCTGTGTTATCATTTAGCTAGAAATGGCTCATAATCGCAACCACAACGAACAAACTCACCGCGAAGTCGAGAGCAACCGGGGCATGGCAATTGCCCTAGGCATCGTCATCACAATGATGATCGTCGAGGTAGTCGGCGGCATCCTGAGCAATTCCCTTGCTCTCATCGGCGATGCCGGCCACATGCTGGTAGATGCACTTGCGCTCAGCCTGAGTCTCTTCGCCCTCAATTTAGCCACGCGACCGGCAACTTCGACCCGCACCTACGGCTTTCACCGTGCCGAAATCATGGCTGCTCTTACTAACGGTGCAATCCTGGCTGTCGTTGCCGCTTTTATATTCTTCGAGGCTTACCAGCGTTTCCGCGACCCGCCTGAAATCCGCAGTGGATTGATGTTGATTGTAGCTGTGCTGGGGTTGGTCGCCAACCTGGCTGGTATTTTCCTGCTGCGCCGTTCCCACCAGGTAAGCCTAAACGTACGAGCCGCTTTCTTTCATATTATCGGCGACACTATCTCTTCCGTTGGTGTTATAGCTGCCGGTCTTATCATTGCGCTGACAGGTTGGAGTTATGCCGACCCTATCATAGCAATTGTTATCGGTATCATCATCCTGGTAGGCGCTGTTCAACTCCTGAGAGAATCTTCTGATATCCTGCTCGAGGCAGTGCCTAAACACATCGAGATGGACAAGGTTCTTCAGGTAGCAAAAACCGTTCCAGGCGTCGAAGACATCCATGATCTGCACGTGTGGACGATTACTTCAGGAATTTATGCATTAAGCGCTCACGTAATTGTCAAAGACGTAATGATGAGCAACACCCGCCAGATCCTGGATGATATAGGCAGTCGAATGGAAAAAGAGTTCGGGATTTCCCACACTACCCTGCAACTCGAATGTAAACTCGGTGCCGAATGCCCCGAAGGTACTGTATGTTATCTGAGCCGAGATTCTGGCAGAGAAAAGGAACATGAATAAAGAGACTATCGTCTGCACCCTGTATACCAGGGAGCAAATCCAGGCTACTATCAAGCGACTCGCCGCCGACCTTACCCACGATTATTACGGGAAAAACCCGTTGCTTGTCGGCATACTCAAGGGTTCTTTTATGTTCATGGCTGACCTCGTGCGGGCGCTGGACTTCCCTTTAGAAATTGAGTTTGTCAGGGTTTCAAGCTATGGCAACAACAAGCAAAGCTCGGGCAAAATCAACATTGTGCAG
>CAYHBE010000128.1:0-5538 GCA_964354765.1 uncultured Dehalococcoidales bacterium
TGGAGCATCAGAGGATGGGCGTGGCGCAGGTTTTGTTACACCACTTCAGGAACTCGGATTCAAAGGAAAAATATATCCGGTTAATCCTAAGTATGCTGGTAAAGAGATCCTCGGTCTTAAAGCGTATGCTACAGTTCGAGATATTCCTGGTCCTGTTGATTTTGTAATCTCCTCGATCCCTGCGACTCAGGTATTAGCTTTGCTCGACGACTGCGCTGCCAAGGGAGTCAAAGGTATTCATTTTTTTACTGCCCGTTTCAGCGAAACAGGCCGGCCTGATGCAATTGCCCTCGAAAAAGAGGTATTAAGGCGAGCCCGAGCGGCTAATATTCGGCTAATCGGGCCGAATTGTATGGGTGTTTATTACCCGGCGTGGGGCATTTCATTCAACAATAGCATGCCGAAGGAATCGGGACCCATTGGATTGGCTTCCCAAAGCGGCTCAGTCACAGGTGAAATCATCGAGATGGGACTTACTAAAGGTATGCACTTCAGCAAAGGAATTAGCTATGGTAATGCCATCGATATGAATGAAAGCGATTACCTGGAATACTTTACTGAAGACGAAGAGACTAAAATTATACTCATGTACATCGAGGGTGTTAAGGATGGCAAACGGTTCTTTAAAACCCTGTCTCAATCCACTTTAAAGAAGCCAGTTATTATCATCAAGGGCGGTCGTGGTAAAGCGGGCACCCGTGCCACAGCTTCTCATACAGCTTCGCTGGCAGGTGCAATGGAAATCTGGCATTCCACGGTCAAACAAGCAGGCGCGACCGAAGTCGCAACAATAGATGAACTCCTCGATATGGCAGCCGCTTTTTACTACTTACCGCCAATTTATGGCAAGCGTGTAGGTGTAGCCGGCGGCAGCGGCGGTACTAGCGTAATGTCAGCCGACCTGTGTGAAGAAGCCGGATTGGATGTGATTCCTTTCCCACAGGACATTCGCGAAGAAATGAAAGCTAAGGGTAACCCCATCTGGGACTGGATCGGGAATCCGGTTGATTTTTCAATTTCAATGGGTGCTGATAATAACATCTCGGAAATTGCAGGCATGATGTCTCGTCATCCGAGTTTTGATTTACTATTAATGTTCATGAATCCGCCCAACTGGCGTGGTAACAATCGACCGGGGCAGGGACCTCCGAATAATATGAAAGATATGTTCGACCGCATGGGACTCGATGACATAAAAAAGCCATTATTTGTGGTGGTTGATGATCGTGGAAGACATCTGAATGACGAAACCGGGGACGCTGCTATAAAACTGCTCGAGATGCGTCAGGCTGTAATCGCCAGGGGATTACCTGTTTTCGATTCTATTGAATCTGCTGCACGTACCGCATCCAGGTTCGCCGATTTCTATATCAGACAAAAACAAGCTCTAGCAGCGGGAAGTTAAATTTAGATTTCATTACTGCGTAATACATTAAGGCGTGCCGATGCTTAATATCGCACGCCTTTCTTTTTATTGGAGATGTAATCTACCAGCATGTATTCCCCAAGGTTGTCAGCGCTGGTGAAGAATACCCTGCCCTTATTTATCTGAGCTACTCTGGTTACAAATGCATTCAAAAAATAGCTCTCTCCCAGCATAAAGGTATTGATTGTGACTCCAGCCTTGGTGCAGTATTCGACTTCTCTCAATGTCAACTGAATCGTACGCGTACTCGGAGGATATTGGAAGAAAATTTGTCCGCCCTCCATATGCGCGGTTGGTTCTCCGTCTGATACGAGTATGACCTGTTTATTCTGACAGCGTTCTTTCACTAATAGCTTGCGTGCTAGCGCCAATCCCTGCTGGATATTTGTATACGGATCAAACTCATCCCAGTTCATGGTGGGCAAGTCGTCTTTTTTGATTTCACGTGCGTAAGATGAAAATCCAACAATGTAAAGGCTGTCTCTCGGATATTGCGAACGTATGAGACTATCCAATGCCATAGCGACCTGTTTGGCGGCATAAAAATTACCGCGCATGGGCATAGAAAGACTAAGGTCAAGTAATAGTACCGTCGCTGACCTGGTAAGCTGTTCGGTTTCGAATACTTCAAAATCGTTGGGAGTCAGCTTAACCGGTGGGTGTTGCGGTTCGCGAAGGAGTGCGTTCATGATGGTCTGTTTCAAGTCGATATCGAGCGTATCTCCGAACTCGTACTTTTTAGTCTCTATAGCACGCTCGCCAAGAGATCCTTTTTCGTCAAGCCTGTGTCCCCCAAGCCTGTCTTTTTGTAGCTGCGTAAAGACGTCGCGAAGAGCCTTCTCTCCAATTTTTCTCATGCCAAGCGGTGTTAATTCGTAACCTTTTCCTTTCTGGCGGATATAACCAGCATCTTCCAATACCTTCGTGATTTCTTTTATACGTTCTAACTCGGTTGCAGCCTCTTCACCAAGCAACTCCCGTACCGACTGCTCATTGATTGTGTCGAGATTACGGTCAAACTGGGCATCTTTTATCTGGCCTTCGAGGCCGTCCATTTCCTGGAGCTTTTCCATTAGCTTGAGGGCTTCAGTATAGGAGATAGATTCTTCGCCGGAGAATGGATAGTTGCGCGGCTGTCGCTCGGTTGGATGTATAGCTTCCATATTCGCCGCCATCTTTGCCATTTCATACTGAGTAGCTTCATCAAGCATACCTTGAAGGAGATTTTCCAATTCTTTTCTGTCCTCATCGGACATACTTTCTAACAGTGATTGTGCCTGGTTCATCTGCTGCTGCATACGTTCTATCAGTTCATCCAGGTTTTTAGGCGGATTTGGTCCAAAGAATTGGCCGTATTGCTGCATAAATTTTTCGAAATCAGGTTCTTCTCCACGAAGGCGCTGCTCCAGCATCTGGTTGATGGCTTCTATAAGATTTCTCAGCGCTGCCATCTGGGTTGGATCCATGTTTTTAATCTGCTGGGTTAATTCGCGGGTATACTGTTCAGCGGCATGACGCTTAAGCATTTCCATAAGTTCATTGAATTGCTGGCGAGCGTTTTCATCCATGAAGTCATAATTGAGCAGGTCTTTAATCCTGCCGCCGACATCCTGAGGAAGACTATCCAATTTTTCGAGGTTGCTTTTTGCCATGTCCTGCATGCGTTTCAGCAGTCGCTGTCCGACTTCCTGACTAACGTCAGGAGAACCTTTGTCAGCTTTTTGCTTGGCATCATCAATTTTCTTCTGGATGCCTTCACGCTCTGTCTTCAAGATATCTTCCAGCTTTTGTTTGATGTCATCCATGATAGAAGACAGGTTGTATTTATCGAGTTGACGCTGTTTGGCACGGCGAAGTCGCTGCAATAATTCCTGTAGTCCCGGCAGACGTCTTCCTTGCCCCTGGAATCCCTGTCTTTGCATCTTCCAGAGAGAATAAGATAAGTTCCCGTCCTGCATCAAGCCCTTGGCGAGCTCGTCCATGAGGTCGTCTTTATCAAGTTCCGGAATATTCTGGGTGCCGTCCCATTCTGAATAGCGAAAACTTTTCATAGTACTTATCTGCGGTACATCACTTTGCCTTCGGTCTTTGTTTTATTAAGGCGCTTATTAACGTGTAATCCTTCGAGAATAAACTCTGCTGCAGAAGCTACGATCTCGGATCGTTCCGTATCAGCTATTCGTTTTACGACATCTAATAAGCCGTTGATTTCCTTTGTAATACGCATATAATTTTTTGAAGGCATCATGTCACCAGCTTCAACACTTAGACCTTCTGTGAATTGAGCGATAATTGGTTCCAGATTTAAAACCTGAAAACGCCGGTTAAATACGTTGAATACTGCTTTACGCGACAGGTCATCGATGATTTTACTTTCCTTGGCTTCTTCGAAACCTTCAAGCTCAATTTTTGATCCCATCGATGAGTAGATAAAAGGCAAATCGGATATTCGCGGCACTGCCATTTTTTCACCCAATGTGACCGCGCGCCTGACTGCATTTGATACGATAGTCTCGAAGTTCATGATGGAGATACGAACACTGACGCCGCTACGTTGGTTAATATCGGGGCTTTTTCTCCCCAGGTGGGTGATTTCCGCCACTATTTCTTTCATGTATGGCGGCGTAAAGGTCTCGATGCCTGTCTCTGCAAACTGGCGCCGTTCCATATCCATGATAGTGATTTCATCACGAATACTCGTAGGATAATGAGTCCTGACTTGAGAACCGAACCTATCCTTAAGAGGAGTAATAATACGTCCACGATTGGTATAATCTTCAGGGTTGGCGCTGGCGACAAGTAGAATATCTACTGGCAGGCGTATCCGGTAACCTCTAATTTGTACATCTCGCTCTTCCATCAGATTGAACATACCTACCTGAAGTCTTTCCGCCAGGTCGGGCAGTTCGTTGATGCAGAAAATACCGCGGTTGGTACGTGGTATCAAACCATAGTGAATGGTAAGTTCGTCCGATAGATATTTGCCTTCAGCTACCTTGATCGGATCGACATCCCCGATCAAATCAGCGATCGCTATATCAGGTGTCGCTAATTTTTCCGAATATCGCTGATCGGGAGTCAGCCAGACGATTTCAGTTCGGTCACCTTCAGCAGCAACCTTATCGCGGCATTGTTTGCAGATAGGAGAGAAGGGATTGTCGTTAATTTCGCATCCCTTAATCGCGGGGATTTCCCCATCCATAAGTCCGACCAAGTTACGCATTACGCGAGATTTCGCCTGGCCGCGTTCACCCAGGAAGATAATGTCATGCCCGGAAATTACGGCGTTTTCGATCATCGGGATAACTGTATCTTCATACCCAATAATTCCTGGGAAAACTTCTTGCTGATTTTTTATTTTGGTTAGCAGGTTGCGTCTTAGCTCTTCTTTAACAGTGATGGGAACGTAACCGGATGCTCTCAATTCACCTATAGTTGTAGCTTTGTTAAGTTTTGACATGCTGATTCTCCTGGAGGTTTTGTTAAGCTCTGGTTTTGATTTGTACCTTCATTGTACTACTGCTAAAAGCGGAAGTAAAACAATCTCCAAACGATGGAATAAAATGTATAAATAATACATGGATACAAATAAGTAAAAAAATATATTGATTTCTAGTTGCAGTATTATTAATCAATGTTCTATAATAATGATTGGAACTCGAAAGAGAGGGCGATAAGCCCTCTCTGCTTTTGTCCTGAACAAACGAGGATAAAATAAAGTTCGGCCAGCTCTTTGAAAAAACTAATATCGAGTCTGTTGACAAACCAGGATGGCTTTGATATAGTTATTAATTGCGCAAAGAGCAAAGTACCTTAACAACTGGATAGCGGAAGGAAGGTTCAACAAAGTAAATTCTTTTTTGTAAACGGACAAATTCTCTTTTTGTGGAGAGTTTGATCCCGGCTCAGGATAAACGTTGGCGGCGTGCTTTATGCATGCAAGTCGCACGGTTCTTCCCGCAAGGGAAGGATAGTGGCAAACGGGTGAGTAATACGTAAGTGACCTGCCCCTAAGTGGGGAATAACCCTCCGAAAGGAGGACTAATACCGCATATCGTGGTTCTTCACATGGAGAACTAAAAAAGTCGCAAGGCGCTTGGGGAGGGGCTTGC
>CAYHBE010000129.1:0-5500 GCA_964354765.1 uncultured Dehalococcoidales bacterium
CGAAATTGATTTGCCCCCAGGTTCTGACCAACCAGGATACCGGCGCCGGTACCTAATCCTAATGCAGGCAGCTGGAAAAACATCTCTACACGCTGGTTCAGGGAATGGCCAGCGACTACTAAGGTTCCGTACGGTGCGATAATCCAGATCAATACTGTTTGCCCGAAATTAGCCTGAACTCCCATGATTAGCGCCGGTAATCCAATTTTTATCATCCGTCTAATAATCCCGATATCAAAGTGGAATCCCTTTAGTGTTAGCTTCAGCCGTGATTGACCGCCTATGAAAAGAATCCACAACGAAATCAGCATTCCCAGTGTCTGCCCGATAACCTGGGAAAGAGCTGCCCCCGAGACGCCCAGCTCAGGAAATATCCACCATCCGAAAATCATAAGAGGACTCAAGATTAATTGGACGCAGCGGGTAAACAAATGTATCAGCATTGGAGTCTTAGCATCTCCCGATGCCTGCATAATGGTGAAAGCCATTAGCCAGAGTGAGTAGAACAGCCACCCTCCAAATATGATTCGCATGTAATCAGCGCCCAGCGCGGTAACGTCAGATTTGAGTTCAAAAAGAGCAAGTAATTGATTCGAAAACAGAAATCCAAGGATGCTAAAAAATATCCCGTAAGAAATGCTAATTATGAAAGCCTGGGCACTCAGGTGTCTCGCCATTTCAATATTTCCCATTCCAATGGAACGGGATATCATAGCCCTGGCGCCGGTTGCCAATCCCATTTCTCCCGATAGCACCAGCATGAAAATAATAAATACAGCACCCACACCGGCTACTGCATTCGAGCCCAACCGACCAATCCAGATCATATCTACGGTTTGCCCTATCATATAGAGAGCATTGTGCAAGATGATAGGCCATGATAAGTAGAAGAGATTGCTCAATACAGCCCCGCGTGTCCAATCACGGGGTAAGGTACTCTGTCTGCTTTTTCCCATTTTCGTTCGTATGTCCGGATTATCAAGCGATGATTGAAGATTAAAGTGGCGCTATATTATACCCAAAATTGTAAACTGTCAACCTTGGGATTGAGACATTATGACTAAAAGGGAAGTGTAAAAAATGCCTTAACCAGACTCCGCTAGAAATCTATTCTTTGCAAACTTGACATTATCTGCCCCACAAGTTAGAATCCTCAACAATTGTGTTGAAAAAACATCTTCATTTAGAGGGAGAAAGTAATGTCTGGCGTTCTTGATGGTATCAAAGTAATCGATTGTTCCCAGGTGGCAGCAATGCCTATGGCAGCTCGGCATCTCGCAGACTTCGGTGCGGATGTGGTACACGTCGAAAACCCTGCAGCCGGAGATTCCTGGCGGTATTACCAGGCAGGACAGGGACCGGGTAACAACGGCGTTACCAGCGATTTCAATTATAACTTTGAGAACTTCAACCGTAATAAGAGAAGCATGACTCTGAACCTGGCAAGCGAAGAAGGCCAGAAAATCATGCACAACATGGTCAAGCAAGCTGATATCTTCATGACGAATATGAGGCCATTTGAAATAGAGAATTTCAAAATTGGTTATGAAGCCCTGAAGAAAATTAATCCGCGCATCATCTATGCAGCGGTAACAGGATATGGGAAAAAGGGACCTGACAGGGATGTCCCAGCCTATGATATCACCGCTTACTGGACGAGGTCAGGTTTTTCCTATATGCTTTCACAAAGGGGATTGCCCGCACCGGGTTTCCGTGCTGCTATGGGCGACAATGTAGCAGCGCTGGCGCTTGCTTACGGTGTCATGATGGCTTTGTACCAGCGTGAAAAGACCGGGATAGGCCAGGAGATTGATGTATCGCTTCTGCACATGGGGCTTTACCAGATATCCTTTGACGTTGCCGGTTTCTTGATTACAGGCCATGATTACAAGGAAGAGAGAGAGCAGCCTCCTCAAGAGTTGGTAGATGGTGTGCTGGATGCGATGATGCCGGTAATGGCGTTCTATCGAAAGGATATGTTGAATCCACTCGCCGCCGGTTATCTTTCTAAGGATGGGATGCGTATTCTCCTGATGATGCTTACCCCTGACCGCTACTGGCCTAAGTTCTGTCGGACGATAGGTGTACCGGAGCTGATCGATAATCCGAAGTTCAATACTTTTGACGGTCGAGCCCAAAACAGGGATGAACTCATGGCTGTTTTTGACAAGATCTTCCGTACGAAGACATGGGATGAGTGGAAGCCTATACTGGCTGATATTCCCCATGCTCCAGCAACTACTTTAAGAGAAGCCATCACAGACCCTCAGGCAGAAGCAAACAATTTCTTTTGTGAGTATGAACATCCCACCCGCGGTAAGATTAAAATGCTCGCTAATCCCATCAATATGAGTAAAAACCCAGCCACTTACAGGGCGGCAGCTCCGGAATTTGGGCAGCATACTGAAGAGGTGCTGTTAGAATACGGCTACACCTGGGACGATATCATCAAATTTAAAGAAAATAGAGTCATCGCGTAACATCGCAGTCAAGTCAGGCCCAGGTTTTCCAGATTAGAAGGGGGGGATTTATCAAATCCCCCCCTCTTTTTTCACTAAGGAAGAGGTTTTTGGAGTTCCTTGCTTGACATCTCTATTATCACGGGCTAGAATCCTGCCATATCGTGGACGAATTTTTGTAGGAGTTCTGAATATGACGACAGGTTCAAACCGTGAAGCTCCCCGACAAAGCGCTATAAGCCGAGCAATGTCCGGATGGCAGTCCGCCAGGGTTCTAATGAGCGCAAATCGGCTCGATTTTTTTACCGCGATCGGTGATGGTGCAATGACGGCAGAACAGGTTGCTGCTAAATGTGATACTCAACCACGCCCCACCCGCACTCTTTTAAATGCTTGCGTTGCTCTTGGTTTTATGGAGAAAACAGGCGAACTGTACTCAAATACTGCAGAAGCTAAAATGCTGCTGGTACGCGGTAAACCTACTTCGATTGCCGACGGCATTGCTCACCAGGACGATCTATGGGCAAGCTGGGGGAAGCTGCCAGAAGCCGTGAAGACTAATCGCGCCGCCTCCGAGCGCTGGAGCCTGGTCGAAGAACCTAAGGTTCATCGCAATTTCATTATGGCGATGCACGACGGCGCGGTGGTAGGAGCGCCAATCGTGGCTGATACACTCGACCTTTCCGGAAGGAAGCAATTGTTCGATGCCGGCGGTGGTCCGGGTACTTATTCAATTTTCCTTGTTAAGAAAAATCCCGGCCTGAAAGCCATTGTATTTGACCTGCCTCAGACTATCGAAATAGCTAAAGAGGTGATCGCAAAATACGGGGTTTCGGACCGCATCAGCACACAGTCTGGTAATTACTTCAAGGATGATTTCGGGCATGGCAATGACGTTGTACTGCTTTCGGCGATTCTTCACTCAATGGGCCCTGAGAGAAGCAAGATTCTGTTAAAAAAAACCTTTGATTCGCTTGTGACGGGCGGTATTGTCATCGTCCGCGAAGGGCTGCTTGATGATGACGGAACGTCGCCGGTTGGCGCGGTGCTGTTTTCTCTTAATATGCTCGTTAATACCGGGGAAGGGCAGTCCTATTCAGGTCAAGAAATAATGGAGTTGATGCGCTCCGTAGGCTTCAAAGACACGAAAGTGATGCCTTTACTGTCAGGTGCGAGGAGTTCCCTTGTGATAGGGATCAAATAAGAATTAGCAAAACTTAAACAATATAAAAATGCGTCCTGGTTATCAGGTCGTTGAAAAATGGAAAACAGTACTGCTGAGCGTAGAGTCATTTGCCCGAAATGCAGTGCCGAAAACCTTAGCTGGCACTCCCATTGTGACAAGTGCGGAGAAGACCTTCACAAGAATGAGAGAGGTCTGCCTAAATTCGAGAGTCGTGGCGCGGCGTTTTGGATTGCATTTGTTTCTGGCATTATTGGTCTGTTGTTCCTTACTTTCCTGGCTTTTATTGCAACTGCCTTTTCCGGTCATGTTCCAATTGATATGATATTGATGCTGGTTTTTCCGCTTATAGGAGCAATACTTTGCTGGAAATGGCCGAGAACAGCCGGAATCCTGCTTATCATCGGTGGTGTGATACCGACAGTTCTTATCTTGGCTTTTAGCGGTTCGGGCAGCGTCTTAGGTTATTTATTGGTTCTGCTTGGAATTACGCTGCCGTTACTAAGCTCCGGCATTATATTTTTAATGACGGGAAGGGGTTAATCTAATTGTCATAGATGGTGGAGAAATGATGAGAAAAGTTGCTGAAACGGAACTTCAGCAGCAATATAATCCGCAGAATGACCCTGAAAAGCCTCCACCAAAAGGTCCCGGCGACAAATACTACGCTATAGGTGCATTAATCGGCGTTATAATCGGAGCAGTAATCGGTGGTTTGTTAGGCCGGTTCGGCAGACTCATGTTATTTAATATCATTGGAGGCGCTGTCATCTTTGGTTTTATTGGAGTATTTGTTGGCTCAATTATCAGAAAATGGACTTTGAAAAAAGAGTAATAAATTCAAATACTCGTACAGCTAAGTCTGTTAAACCTTATCCGCCTCCTGTCTGGTCAACGTCGCCCCAGCCTGGAAAATGTTGCGCGCAATGTAGCTTGGTTCAACCTGCGCTCGTGCTTTCAGAAGCTCGGATTTTAACATGAGAGCTTCTTTCCGCACTCGGTTGTCCTGGTTGCCGCGAATTACGAAGTCGATGACATTCAAAGACAACTGGATTTTACCTGCTTCTTTAAGAGTTATAGCTTCTTGTATAAGCTTTTCAACACCTGCCAGTTTAACTACCTCGGTAGCAATTTCGTTATTTTTCGACGGGAAAAGTTCGGAAGGATTACCGTTATACCAGCCTGCATATCGTCGGTAAACACCGTGAATCACAAACGTGGGATGTCCATACAGCGGTTGGAGCCACGGTTTCCCGGCAAGGTCTCCCGGGATTTTGACCTCGTCGATGATGTCCTCGATAAACAACCCTTTGTTAAGCAATTCAACAACCTCGTCCTCGATGAACCTGAGGTATTTCGCGGTATCTAATAATATTTCCCTGGCTAGTTCTTTTTGTAAAACCTGACCTGCAGTAACCACGAAATCCGGATTTTTGCCGGCGACCGATTCCAGTGCCAGCGCCCATTCGAGCGCCCACCGTTGCATTTTGAAGGGGTTCCCTACATTTGGAACTCCGCCGATAAGCAAATCGCCAACAAGAGCCGTTTTCCGTTCTGGGATCCATACCCACAGGCAGTCATCCGTCTCGCCGAAGTAGCTATTTAGTTCGAAGGTCATACCGCCAAATTTAAATTGCATCGAGTCTTCAAAGGTTATGTCAGGGTAATAAAACTGTTGTGGAAGTACCGGTTCTCCAGCCGGAATGGCAAACTGGATCGTGTTAATGTGCTCGTGCTGTCCTTTCAGACGCTGGTACCGGTCAAACCGACGCGCCACATTCTTATGTCCGATGATATGGGGTTTGGGATAACCATGAGCTTCGGCATCGGCATAAAATACCGGCACGCTCCAAACATG
>CAYHBE010000130.1:0-4869 GCA_964354765.1 uncultured Dehalococcoidales bacterium
AGTAAGAGCACCCAGCGTGTATCTCCGGCTCCTCGCAGCCCACCGGCTAACGTTTGATTAATCGCCATACCAGGCATTGCCACCGCCCATATTTGCAGCCCGAGTGTACCCAGCCTTATGACTTCCGGGTCGTCGATGAAGATGCCTATAAGCTGTTTCCCGAGGAAGAACGTAATCAAACCTATCGAAGTCATGGCGATAAGACAGTAACGTTCAGCTAGCTTTGCGGATTTTTCGGCGAGGTCAGGTCGTTGGGCGCCCAGGCACTGTCCAACCATTGTCGTCGCAGCGATGCTGAATCCCCATGACGGTAAAAAGGCAAATTCCTCTACACGCATTGCCAGCGCGTGCGCCGCATAAATAGTAGTGCCAAGACCGCTGATAACGATCTGATAGATACTCATCGCAGCACGCATTTGAGCCTGTTCGACAAAAGCAGGCAGGCCGATCTTCAGGATGCGTTTTATAGTACTGAAATCAAATTTATATGCCTGGCGCAAATCCCATTTTAAAACGCCACGTCCCTTGACCAGTAGAATCATCACAATAACAGCACCGAGGAAGCTGACTGAAGCCCTGGCAATAGCTGCTCCCAGTACTCCTAACGCAGGAATAAACCAGAACCCGCGTATGAGAACAAAAGCCAGGATCGTACCGATCAGTTCAACCGACACAGTAATAAACATAGGCGTGCGCGTATCGCCGCTGCCGCGCATTAATGATTCGCCTCCGTAGAGGATGAAGAAAAAAATGATGCAGGGACTGTTGATCCTGATATAGTCACGCCCCAGAGCTACTACTTCCGGCTTAGCGCGAAAAACCAACAACCACCAGTCAGCTGTAAACCACCAGATTGATGCAAATATTGCACCGAGAACAACGGAAAGGAGAAGCGCCTGGTTTACCGTGCGGCCGACCTGATCGATTTCCCGTGCACCTACGTGGCGGGCGATGATAGCGGTGGAGCCAACGCTAATACCAGCGAACACAACCTCCGGTAAATGGACGATGTTTTCGCTTAGACCGACCGCAGTAATAGCAGCGGCTCCGAATTTTCCAACGAGGAAAGTAATTACCATCGCCAGGATGCCGAAGGCGCCTTCCTGGATTACAACTGGCCAGAGTAATTGGTAAATAGTCCGAGGTAGATGTTTTTCGTCTAAATTGCTGAAATTAACTTGCGTTTCCACGTGAAAACTAATTATATCACAGGTAGTATTGACTATCTAAGCAGCGCACGCTAGGATAAAGTTCAGCTAGTGATTACTTAGAAGCCCTGGAAATGTCCGACAGGGCTGAACCAATGAGTTTTTAGATTATTCCTAAATTTGAGGAGGTATAAATGAAAGCGGTTATCTGGATAGGTATTCTCTTAGTAATCGTGCTTGTTATCGGTGGAATCCTGGTAGGGATGTATAATTCGCTGGTCACGAAAGAGCAAGCAATCGAGGGGCAATGGGCTCAGGTCGAAACGCAGTACCAAAGACGCTATGACCTTATTCCTAATCTGGTTGAATCTGTAAAGGGATATATGACCCAGGAACAGACTATTTTTAATAACCTTGCGGAAGCCCGGTCAAAATATGCGGGAGCCACAACAACTGATGAGAAAGCCGTCGCAAGCGGTGAGGTTGAAGTTGCTCTCGCCCGTCTGCTGGCAATAATGGAAAACTATCCGGTGTTGCGTTCCGTCGAAGTTGTCACGACTCTCATGGACGAACTGGCGGGTACTGAAAACCGGATCAGCGTCGAGCGCCGTAATTATAATGAACTCGTCCGCGACTATAACACGGCTATAAAAACTTTCCCCCGCAACATGCTTGCCGGTATGTTTGGTTTTACAACACATGAATATTTTGAATCTGTCTCCGGCGCCGATCTGGTGCCCAAGGTCGAATTTTAAATGAAGCGTTTGCTTGCTTTAGCCGCTGTCTTGATCGTCCTAGTAACATCAGCAGGATTAGTTTTTGCCCAGGATTTTCCCAATTCGGCAGGCTATGTTAATGATTTTGCAGGGCTGCTCTCTTCTGGGGCACATACCCAGCTTGAAACAAGACTTGGACAGCTTGAACAAGACACGACTGCGGAGGTTGCGGTTGTCACGATAAATACCCTCGAAGGCAGCCCCATCGAATACTATGCCAACGAGTTGTTTAACGAATGGGGCATTGGTCAGAAAGGCGAAGATAACGGCATCCTCTTCTTGGTAGCGCTTGAAGAGCGGGAGACAAGGATCGAGGTCGGTTACGGACTGGAAAGTATCATCACAGACGGTCGCGCCGGACGAATTCTCGATCAATATGTAATCCCGAGTTTCAAAAATGGTAACTACGAGGAGGGAATTATCACCGGTGTAGTTGCCATTGAAAGTTACATCAGGGGTGATGTACTACCTTCGGTAATGGAAGAAAACCCGCTTAGTGATTTCGTCGATCAGTCCGATCTCTGGATGCCTGTCCTTTTTGTGTTGTTTTTTATTTCCATTTACATGTTAGCCTGGATGGAGCGCACGAAGAGTTTCTGGTTAGGCGGGGTTTGGGGAGTTATTTGCGGTTTAGCGCTAGGATTTGCTCTAAGCAGCCTTGCCGCTATCATTGGACTGTCCGTTGGACTCGGAGTCTTCGGGACCTTTCTGGACTTGTTATTATCGCGGAACTATAAAACACGTAAAGCATCCGGTAAATCGACCAGCTGGACCGGTACCTGGGGTGGGTTTAGAAGTGGGGGTGGTTCTTCGTCGGGGAGCAGGTCCGGCGGTTTTGGCGGAGGTCGGTCGGGTGGCGGTGGTGCTGGACGCGGCTGGTAGCCCCATTTCTGCCTTACTTACATAAAATGTGCTCTTAAATCAGACCCTGTGTGAAGGCTGAGTAGTGCTGCCGGAATATCAAGCATCGTGAAACAACCGGATATACCGCTCTTTTTCATGCGATATACTGCGCGCGCACAGGCGACCAGTACGGAACCGGTGAACTCAGGATTGCTCTTTAATTCGCAGCGGTACTCCAGTATCTGTTTGTTGTTTTTACCGGTCACTCCAGATGTCAGCACAAATCCACCATGTGGATAATTAGAATGATTTTTCTTCATCTCCCCGGCTGTAATGAAGTGGACTTCTGTATCATAGTCAGAGTAATAATTCGGCATTTCGATGATATCTTTTCGGATTCGTTCGCGGTCAGCGCCTTTCTCAGCCACGATGTAAACAACACGTTTATGCATCTCTCTCCTGGTGAAGTCCTTGATTTTTCCTGACCTCACCTGTTTTAGTGCGGTTTCGATTGGGATGGTATATTGACGGGCATCTATTACTCCTATGACTTTTCTTGCAGCGTCCGAATGTCCCTGGCTGACCCCCGGACCCCAAAACGTATATCCTTTGCTGCCTGGTAAGAAAGCATCGCCGAGCACTCTTTCCAATGAAAAAATACCCGGGTCCCATCCGGCCGAAATGACAGCTACATTTCCTTTAGCTTTGGCGATGCCATCCATTTTCTTAAAATAGCGGGGAATATCTGCGTGAGTATCGAAGCTGTCTACCGTGTTGAATTTCTCGATAAATTGTGGACCTTGTATGGGAGTGTCTTCCTTGGAGCCGCCGCATAATATCGTGACGTCTATCCTCAGACCCCGGGGGAGTGATGCTTGAGCGCCAGAGAAAATTGGCACATCCTTGATATCTTTCTTAACGGATTCCGGTCGACGGGTGAACACAGAGATAAGTTTCATGTCCGGGTTGCGCTCGATAGCGTTTTTTACACCCCGACCCAGATTCCCGTATCCGACAATTGCTATATTAATCATTGGACAGCACCTCTTTTTAAATGAATTTCCATAGATTATACATTATCCAGGCAAATGGAATATGTTTGGTTGTTGGATTCCTTGGCAATCTAAAATGTGAAAATAATAAATTTCAACCAGACATAAGTTATCTTGAATAAACGACGTTGTGGAAAATATTTCGACTCTATATAATTGAAACAATATATTGTCAAACATATGACAAGGAGGCAGAACAATGGCAGGATACGTAGGACCGATAGAAAAACAGACTCTCAAAAACAACTATTTCAGGCAGGTATTGTTCACCGGCAAGTATGCACAGCTTGTGGTAATGAGCCTGAAGCCAGGCGAAGAAATCGGCAACGAAGTGCATAAAAAAGTCGACCAGTTCTTCCGCATTGAGCAAGGTGAAGCAGCTTTTGTGTTCAACGGGAAAGAAAAACATGTTGTAAAAGACGGTGATGCCGTCATCGTTCCCGCAGGCACTTTCCACAATGTCATCAATACCTCCAAGACGGATAAATTGAAGCTGTATACCCTATATTCCCCGCCTAATCATCCCGACGGGACCATTCATAAAACAAAGGCAGAGGCTGAAAAAGCAGAAGCAAAGGAACATCATTAGCCTGGTTCACCCCAAAGAAAGCAGGCTTGAAATACTGGGGAAATGTTGATCTTTGATTCAATTGCAGTCTTGTCTGAGATTAAACGTTCATTTGTATTTCAATTGCCTGTTCATTAACATATGGGATCGGCGGATCGATTTGCGATAGAAAGGTAATGGAATAGACATGTGGAGCCGCGGTGCTAGGAAAGCAAGCACGGAAGGTGATCGTGGGGGGAAAGTTGCAAGGCAACAAAGGGACTGGACACAGGGCAGCATTATGGGCAACCTCTGGGGGCTTGCCTGGCCTATGTCCATCAGCGCTCTTGTTGAACAGCTAGGTCCAACGGTTGACATGATATGGATGGGAAGACTGGGACAGGCTGCAATGGCGGGGGTAGGTGTCGCCGGACTAGCGGTAATGACAGTAAATGCTGCCAGAATGGGACTAAATACGGGTGTAAGGGCAATGATCGCGCGGG
>CAYHBE010000130.1:4879-5494 GCA_964354765.1 uncultured Dehalococcoidales bacterium
AGCACGCGAATGGGATGAAGCAAACCGCGTTACACAGCAAGGGTTGGTAGCAATTACCATTTTCGCCGTCATCATGGCAATAATCGGCGGTCTTTTTTCTGAGACGATACTGAGATTACTCGGAGTCGCACCTGATGTTGTAACGAACGGCGCAGCTTATATGCGTATTCAACTTATCGGCTCCATTTTTATGTCGCTTGGAATGCTCGCTAATGGTATCATGCAAGCATCGGGTGACACTCTGACACCTATGAAGCTAATTATTACTTCACGTCTTTTCCATATAGTCTTATCGCCATGTCTTATCTTCGGCTGGTGGATATTTCCCCGTATGGAAGTCCAGGGAGCTGCCGTTGCAAGTATTATTGAGCAAGCTTTTATTGGAGCCGGTATAGGCTGGTGGGTGCTCTTCAGCGGTCGCAGCAGGATAAAACCAACCTTAAAAGGTTTCCGTTTCGATGGCAAAATACTGTGGCGAATGCTCAAAGTCGGTTTACCAGCCTCGTTTACAGGTATGGAAAGGAATTTCGCCAACCTGGTAATCGTCAAATTTATCTCACCTTTTGGCACTGTCGCTGTGGCAACTCATTCTATACTTCAAAGAGTTGATCCATT
>CAYHBE010000131.1:0-5479 GCA_964354765.1 uncultured Dehalococcoidales bacterium
CGATTCAACAGGGTTACAAAATTGACTACAACGCCAGACCGTTTTTACCGCCCGATATCGCCTATCCGGACATTACATATAGAGATGCCATGCAGTTCAAAGCAGGTGAATTGACATTTGAACTTTACCACTCTAAAGGTGAAACCGATGATCACACCTGGGTTTATATTCCGGAACGGAAAACGGTTTTCGGGGGCGATGCCGTGCACGGGAGCATGCCGAATATCGGCAACCCCTTCAAACTGATGCTCCGCTACGAGACAGAATGGGCAGAAGCGATGGAGCGCATTGCCGGGTTCAACCCGGAATTCCTTATCCCCGGGCACACCCCTTTAATGAAAAAGGAACTGGCCCGGGAAATCTGTCTGGAGCAAGCGGCCTTCCTGCGCTGGTGCCACGATGAAGTGATTGGGTTGATGAACCAGGGATACTGGCTGGAAGAGATCCTTGAAAAAGTTAAAATGCCGGAAAAATGGGCGAATAAACCATACTTTGTCCAGTATTACGGTTGTCTGTCTTTTGTAGTTCACGGTATATATAACCGGTACGGCGGCTGGTACAGCGGACACCCGGCGGATTTGTTCCCTTCGAAGCGCTCCGAAATCGCCGCGGAAGTCCTGAAATTAAGCGGCACGAAACAAATGTTAGATAAAGCGCAAGAGTTACTTAATGCCGGAAACCCTCAACTGGCGCTGCATATGATCGACTATGTCGTAAACGGGACCCGGGAGAAAACAGAACAAAAACTAGCCCTTGCTCTGAAATCCAAAATACTGGATGCCCGGGCGCAGATAGAAACCAACGGCATGGCAAAGAACACGTTCCTTCGCGGCGCGGAGGCGGCGGAACAGGAGGCGAAAAATTTATTACACAAGAAACCCAGAAATAGATAAACTGGTAATGGACGAACGCAAGCGTGTCTTCGAAGCGCGCGGCAAAGACGAAGTACTGCTCCCGGATGTCATCAAAATCGAGCGCTTTAACCAGGTTGCCGGACCTACCGGGCTGGTAATCACGGATGAAGGCTGCGTTATTTACGATACCGGTTACAATACGGAAGGGGCTGACCGCGTTAGGAAAATCAGGACTTTTACAGATAAACCGTTTCATACCATCGTTTTCAGCCACGGGCACCGGGACCACGCCGGCGGCGTCGGCGCGTTTCTGGCCGATGCGGCGCAGCGCGGTGATCCCAAACCGCGGGTTATCGCCCACGAGAACGTTGTCAAGCGATTTGATAAGTACCGCATGCTCCGCGGGCGGCGGGCTTACATCTCCGCCCTCCAGTTCCCGGATATGCCGCAGGCACCGCGGACGAATGACCCGGAATTATCCCCCGATTTTATTTACCCCGATACCACTATTACCAACCAGATGTCTTTCCGCCTGGGTGGACTCAGTTTCGAGATCTATCACGAAATGGCCGAGACCGATGACACGCTCTGGATGTGGATTCCGGAAAGCAAAGTGGCGATGATTGGAGATGATATCATCGGCAGTTGCCCCAACACCGGCAACCCGCTGAAAGAACAGCGGTTTACTCTGGAATGGGCGGAGGCGTTGGAGAAAATCGCCGCCAAGCAGCCGGAATACATTTTTGCCGGCCCGGGAGTGCTGCAGGGGGAAGGCGGCCGGCAGGTTTTACGGCGCACGGCCAAATTCCTCCGTTATATCCACGATGAGGTGGTGCGCCTGTTAAATGAAAAGTGCTGGATAGAAGATATCCTGGACAAGATTACGTTCCCGGAGGAAATAATCCAGGATCCCTGGCTGGTGGGCACCTACGGGCACCCTATCTTCGTGATTCACGATGTTTACCGGCGTTACACCGGCTGGTACGACGGCAACCCTACCGAGCTGTTCCCATTAAAAAGTTCCATCGTAATGCGCGAGTTGCTCAAGTTTGCAGCCCCGGAGAAATTACTGACGCACGCCCGGGAGCTGCAGCAAGAAAAGAAATATCAGATGGCTTTGCATATCGTAGATTTCGTGGTCAGGGGAGCCGCCGACGAAAAGCTGGTCAAAGCAGCGCGGTTGTTAAAGGCGGAGTTACTTGAAGCCAGAGCCGCTGAAGTACCTAATTTCATTGCCCGCAATATTATGCGTACCAATGCCGCTGAATTAAAACGTATCTAAATATGAATAAAGGAAGGACTGAAATGGCCAACAAACCGAACATTATTTTTATCTTTCCTGACCAGCACCGCGCCGATGTAATGGGGTGCGCCGGGAATCCGGTCGCGCAAACCCCGAACCTGGACCAGTTGGCAGCGCAAGGCGTGCGCTTCGGCCGTTGTAATACCAACTCGCCATTATGCATGCCGGCGCGCACTTCCATTATCACCGGACAGTATGTCAGCGAGCATGGGGTCTGGGATAACAATTACACCGCCAGCGAGAAAGGTCCCAGCCATGTCAGAAATATCAGAGACGCCGGCTACACCACAGCCGTACTCGGGAAAACCCATCTGTATACGCATGGGAGGAGCCACGCCAATGACTATAAACACGTGCTTGAAGGATGGGGATATACAGATATCCATGAATTGACCGGACCGTTGGCTTCCGGCCGCATGGGTTCTGAATATACCGACTATCTGGATAAACTGGGATTGCTCGATATTCACCGTCAATATATCAAAGAAAACGGCCGGGTGCTCCGTGAAAATAAACCTTGGTATTATCCTGATTGCCCGCTGCCCACCGAAGCCCATCTCGAAAGTTATACCGGCAGAGAAGCGGTTAAATGGATCGATAATTACACCGGCGATAAACCGTTTTACTACCAGATCTGTTTCCCCGGCCCCCACGACCCCTATGATGCCCCGGCGGAGTACCGCGCCCAGTACAAGCTGGAAGATATGCCTTTAGGAATGCTCGAACCACCCCAGGAACCGATGTCACCGCTGGTAGAACGTTTTATCAATATTTACAAGAATGCTATCGGGATCCAGAACTGGACGACCGAACAGAGAAACCATTTCAGGCAGGGATATTACGCAAAATTGACACTAATCGACCACTGGGTGGGTGAAATCATGAAAGCTCTGGAAAGACGACACCTGCTGGATAATACTTGGGTCATCTACACGTCTGATCACGGCGATAACCTAGCCGAGCGCGGTTTAATTCAGAAAATGGTTTTCTTCAACCAGGCGCAATTAATACCCTGTATCATCCGGTCGCCATCCGGGGTAAAAGGCTGGGAATCTAAAGCCTTGACCGACCAGTTTGATATCGTGGCTACAATGCTGGATATCACCGGCGCTGAACCCCCGGTAACGCCTCACGGGATTTCACTGGTGCCGCAGATAAAAGCAGGGCAGAACGACCCCGGCGCCCATAAAGGCAAAGATGCCGTTTTCACGGAAGTATTTGGGTTCTCCACCGTGATTACAGATAGGTATAAAATGGGTATTGAAGCCAATACGCAGCAAATCGTGGAGTTATACGACCTGCAAAAAGATCCCACGGAACTGCACAATGTGGTCAACGACACGTCCATGGAATCGGTAAAAAAGGAATTATTTGACCACTATATGCAGCGGTTAATTAAAACCACAGACGAAAAACTGCTCAATGGCTATTTCGAGCGGGCGAAAAACCAGAGAGGTTGGGCTTAGAGTTTTGACTTACTCGCTCTTCAAGACTGCTAATCTTAAATTAAAGACAAAATAATTATGGGTAGTAGAAATAGAGCAGTTGCGCGCGCGCTGACGTTGTTGATTTTGGTGGGTTTGTTGATCTGGCATGCTGTTTACTGGCAATCCACCGGTATGTACGTCAGGATGTTTGACCTGCTGGAAACCGGAAAGGGATACCTTACCGTCTTATATAATCTGGGATTCATTATAGTAACGGGTATCATTTTGGGCATTTTGCCGGGAGTAATTGCCGGCATATTGAAGAATCAAAACGAAAGCGCTACGCCCGCCAGCCATAATAATAGCGAAAGAAGGCGCCCGCGGTGATAGAAATTTTACCGGGTATCAGCGTTAATATATTCTTACTGGTCTCCCTCGGTCTGGGTGTCGGTGTTTTAAGCGGGTTTGCCGGAGTCGGCGGCGGTTTCTTTATGACGCCGGCGCTTATTGTCATCGGTGTTCCGGCTAATTTTGCCGTCGGCACCAGCCTGGTCTGGGTAATGGGGAATTCCATCGTCGGGGTTTTCCGGCATCACAAACTCGGTAATGTGAATATGAAATTGGGTTTGTTCATCATTATCGGGGCTATAATCGGGACAGAACTGGGCGTCAGGATAATCGACCGGGTGAAAAGCACAGGGTTAACCGACGAGGTCGTTTTGTTTGTTTCGATCGTGATTCTGCTCACCATCGGGACTTTTACTTTAATAGAAGCCATACAAAGAAAGAAACAAATTGATGCGATGATCGATAAGGGGGAAACAAATATCCCTGCTGCCAAAGCAATCGGAATATCGCAAAAACTACACCTTCTCCATGTACCACCGATGCTGCATTTTGGAAGTGTAGGTGTAACAATTTCACTTTGGGTAATTTTAGCCATTGGTTTTTTTGTCGGTATTCTAGCAGGGATTATCGGTGTTGGCGGTGGAATAGTAATAACCCCGGCGCTGGTGTATTTTGTTGGTTGTTCATCTTTTGCCGCAGTAGGCACAGGTTTATTCTCGATCATGCTCTCCTCGGCTTACGGCAGCGTCCGCCATACCATGAGCGGTAATGTGCTTATTTTTACTGCTTTCATTTTGTTGCTGGCATCCTTCGCCGGAGTGTACTTCGGAGCAACGGTTACCCGTTACGTACGAGGTGTAACGGTCAGGTACATAACCGCCATCACGTTTTTACTTTGCGCCGCAGGCGCGACACTACAAGGTATAGACCTCCTACTGGATCAAGGACTTCCCCAACTGCACACGGCCTCCATTGGCGTGATTTTCGGCAGTCTGGGATTAATGGTAATCATAATAGTGTCATTATTTTTCATGGCTTCCCATCACCGCCGCGGACAGAGTATCCCTACATGGTCAAAGTCATTGTTGAATTAAGATGTTTGAGGTGTGAATCCCGGTAAATTTTATTGCCACATAGTTATTTCGTTGCGGAAGGAGATATGAATTAGTATGAAACTTGGCGGGGCAAGTACCGGGATGATTAAAGGGCTAAAAATCCTGCAATCACCCTGGTTGGAAATTACCGTACTCTGTGTAACCATACTACTTTCCTACGTGGCTTTACTCATGATTTCTCACGGGGCGGATGTCCCACCCGGGGGCATGGCGCTCAGTAATATCACCTGGTTGCTTATCGGTTTTTTTGTGTTAAGTTTCTCCATCGCGGTCATTGCTGTGCTCGCGGGTATTGGCGGGGGGGTCATCTATACGCCGATTATGCTGGCTTTTACTCCGGTGAACAGTTGGATTATCCGCGCTACCGGGCTGGTCGTGGCCATGTTCAGCGGCACCGTCTCTTCCGGGCCGTTTATGAAAACCGGTATCGCC
>CAYHBE010000132.1:0-5457 GCA_964354765.1 uncultured Dehalococcoidales bacterium
TTGTGGTATAACCCCTGCACGGCTTTAAGAATGAATCGGAGGTTAAAATGGAATATCTAGATACGCTAGTTCCACGAATACCAATTCTTCTTGGTTGTTTAGCAGCAATTATCGTTGCCACATTGTTAATTAGAAGAGGCACGGGTACACCTTCTAAATTGTTCTTGATCGGCTCTGTTACGCTATTAGTGGGTACGGTACTTAGTACTGTTGCACCCAAAATTATCGAGGAAAATACAGGATCGGCCAGTAATGTAAGTACAACATTCAGAATGGGTTTGGCAAGATTTACAGGTCTTTTTTTTAACATCGCAGGTATTGCCTTAATAATCGTTGGCTTTTGGAAAGCAGCAACTCACCAAATAAAAGAAATGTAATATGTTCATTGTTGTTACGTTTTTACGGAGTTATCGCGTTTTTTACCAAAATACTTGGAACGAGGTCATCAGTACTTATATTTAATCGGCTTACGAATCTCGTCTCACCATATGAAAAGCGGATAAAAAGGTAGTCAAGAATAATTTTTAGTTTTTCCGCTATTTCAATTCCCTCCTAATTCTCAAATTTATTTTTCCTTCTGCTATAATGGCTGTGCATTATTTAAAGGGGGTGAATAATATGGACCTCAAGCAAATTAACGATGCCTTTAACCAGTATCTTCGACCACAGACATACCCTGTCGCTATCCGAATGTGCGCTTCGGAAACAGAATTGCCGGAAAGAGTTAGATTGCCTCCTCGCGATCTGGGATTATCCATTTCTTTGTGTCATGCAATTGCCCTGGCTCGCCGTTACGGCTGGGTGATTGCTATTGATAAAACCGTATCGTGTTACGTTCCAGCAATCAGTCTTGGATTTATACAGCCACCTCCTGATGTTTTGGACGGCACTTTTCAAGCAGGCATTGGACTGTGGGGAATGACTAAAGAACGGGCTGCAGCCGCTATCCAGGAGATGACAAGGTTTGAATACGGAAAATATAAATATGCTCTCATCGCACCTTTAGACCGAGCTGCCTTTGAACCGCACGTAGTGATGGTATATGCCAGTCCTGCGCAAAACTGGGTCCTTCTTTCTGCCTACCTGTCTGGCCAGCGAAAAGGCGGTCTCGACGTTAAGCTCACAACCGGCGCCGGATGTACTACTTATATTACGAAGGCGATGCTTACTGATGAAGCTCAATTTGCGCTGGTCGGTACAGGCGAAAGACTTGTTCCGCATCCCCAGGACTACGAATGCGGTTTCTCGATTCCATTTAATAAAATAGAGGCTACAGTTAAAGCTCTGGAGATGAATTACCGGGGTGGAATTTATCGTTATCCGATTCCATCATTTATGCGTTATAATTCTCAGCATCCTCCAGGGTATGCTGAGATGAGGGCTCATTTACTCGGCGAGGACAAAAAATAGCACTGCGCTATTTACGGTTTCCAGAAATAGCGCACAAATGTCCATTTAGGCAGGCGTAGCATATTTCTTACTAAAGAAGATGCTAGCTCAACCCATGCTTTTTGCATCCTGATTATGTCCCGCTCACCGATAGTTTTACGAGGGCTATACTTGACGCTCATATAGAGCTGCGTAATCAAATCGATGGTGTTTTCTTGTCCAGGCAACACTCGAGTTAGACGCTGTCCAAATTCAGTCGGTGTTTCATGAGTAAGTGATCCGACATTGCCGCGGTTGGCTAGCAGGCACATTCGTTTATAGGTTTCGGAGGGTGTATGGACTCGCTGCAGACGTTTTAGCCAGCGGTCGAAGAATTCTCTCGTGATATAAATAGCAGCGATGAGCAAAGTTATGGTGCCGAATAGGTATATGTATCCCCAAGGAAGGCCACGTCTATAGCTGCCAGGGATTTGAGAGTCTGGTCCTGCGTCTGCAAACGGATCTTCCAACATCCAGAAGGGAAGTTCATCCCTTTCAGAAAAGGAGAAATTATAACCCGTATCTTCGACAATCTCAGCGGTGGTCACGATGTCGGGAGTAGCTGGAGTGGCTTCGAATTCAACCCAGCCATAGCCTGGGAAAAAGACCTCGACCCATGCATGATAGTTGCGGCCGCGGATAACGAAATAACCTGTCTCCTCGTCTAATTCGCCCCGGAAGTAACCTGTCGCCAGTCTCGCAGGTACACCGCTGGCTCTCAGCATAACCGTCATTGCTGAAGCAAATTCGGTGCATACACCTCGTTCTGTTTGAAACAGGAAATTCTCCACACCGTCTGTATTGGCTGGTGTAACTCTTATTTGCTGATCATAATGAAACTTATGGAGATATTGCTTTATCTGTATAGCTTTTTCGTAGGGATTTGTTAGTCCTTGTATTATTTCTTCGCTTAGAGCACGGACGCTGTGTGGAAAATTATCCGGGAGTTGGAGATAGTGGTCGGTGACCCATTGAGGGTAATCATTGCCTATGCTTGCCAGTTGTTCTGGGGTCGGTTCAGTAACACCGGCGCTTACGCGATAACGTTGATAGGGTCTTAGAATCTGTGTGGATAGAATAGCAGCGATATCTCTATATCCGGCAGTCGCGATCACGCTTGGCTGTTCTCCTGAAAACGTTTGAATATTTATAGGGATGTCGATTGATGTTACGGTGCCTTGAGTGAGGATCACGTCGGTTTTCAGCCGGTTTTCGACGACATAGCTAAAATTCTCTTCATTCTGTGTATTGCCATAGGTTATCTTTTCAGATGCCCGGAGTTGCTCGTCGGTTTCAAGCGTACTCGACCATCCCCATGGTTCATACACGTCATAACGACGTGTCCGCCAGTAATCGGATTGGTCGGCGTAAACCAGGAACCGTATTCGGTCCCCTGTTTCAATCGGGTCTTTAAACAGCAACTGCTCCTGCTGTTGGCTTCTCAGTGTGGTCCACTTGCTGCGGACATTAGCAAAGATGTTGAACCAGAGTTCTTCTAGTTTCTTTTCGTTAACAGGACTTATATCTAGCCTGATACCTAATTTGTCAATCGGCGGTTCCGGCACAAAATATGCCACGCTCGAAGTGAAAAGGCCGATAATGATGACAGCTATCGAAAAGTATATAAATCCGCGCCGGATAAGTTTGTCTCGCCATACGAGCAGGTTGGAACTAATTTTTATTAAATTTGTCACAGCGAGCAGTAGTAATGAACTTAAGAAATATAGAATCAAAAAATAATAGTCTTCTCGAGGTAGGTTGGTCAGATTCACCAGGAGCATCACCGCTCCCAGGACAACTGTTGGCCATGCGTTTCCATTCCTAACAATGAACCATACAGAAATAAAACCTATGACCCATGTTATCAAACAAAGGAACATGGCGAAGTAGATGGTGCTTTCACTGGGGCTGCTGCCTGTAATCGCAGCCCACCAAAGCTGGACGGCAGAAATGTCTTGTTCTGTAACAAACAATGTGACACTTTGCCAGAAAATGACAGCCAGTCCGGCTATTGTAGTAAGTAATAAAGTGATCAGTCCATGTAAATGTAACTTTGCAAGTATCACTGCAAATAATGTTGCCAACGCGAGCGTTGCAGTAAAGGATGGTTCCGGGATAATCCAATTGGCTTTTTCAATAGACCATGCTGCAACTGCAATCGTTAAAAAGCATAGTCCTACGCTGATAATTCTCAGAATGCCGTTCAGACCTATTTGGCTCAAGGTCTGACGAAAACGTCCAGGATTTGAACCGATTTTACCTGACATAATTCTTTCCTAGACCAATAAGGGGTGAATCCGTGTTGTCCTGCTATCCAGAGCTTTGGCTATTTCCTCGCCTTTTCTAACTGTGTAAACCTGCGCACCGACCGACGTCAACGCGCGGTAGGAGTCAAACGTAGACAGCCTTCCACGGAAACTGGCGATATCCAACAGGACTACAACCACAGAGTCAACGCGGTTTTTCAACAGGTGTACAGTTTCCATAAGGTCTTTAGTCGCGGATGTGGCAACCATAATAATAAACGGATTGTCCTGGAAGCAATCGGTGCGCTGTGCGACTACCTCATTCAGAGTGGTATTCCAATCGTTTTTAAACAACGCGAGGGCTTCAAGAATATCCCATAAATGATTTTCCCCTCTTTCCGCTGGAAAGAATTTTGTTCGGTCATCAGAAGATATTAGACCTACGCGCATACCGCCTTCTATGTATTTTCTAACCAGTGAGGCAGCTATTGTTACAGCATACTCATCGCTATTGTCTTCGCCTCGTCCAAAATGCGAGTCTTCGTTCATATCTAGAAGGATCCAGGCTGTCTTGGAAGCATTATAAGAGCGGTCGATATCAAACACCTTAACCATCAATGAGCCGATCCGTGCCGTGCTGCGCCAGTGAATGTGATGAAGACTATCGCCGCTGGTGTATTCGCGTACACTCGAGGCGTTAGGACTGATATGGCTGATCGCCTGGTAGCCAGTACTGAAACCAAAGTCGCTGAAAGATGCGAAACGGAAAAGGGGCAGGTCGACCGTAGCTGGATAAACGATGATTTCTTGTTCTTTACCCATGGTTCGGCTTTTAGTAAAGATACCAAACGGGTCGGTGGTGGTTAAAGTAGTGGATCCCAGGTGATACCGTCCTCTTTTTTGGCAGGTAAAAGTCGTTAACCATTGATGAGACTGTTTACCAGGGATATTGACCATGGTCACATCTTGGCGCCCGGGCAGATTGGTGTTATCCCGGAGTTTGAGCCAGAGATGATGTATTTGACCGTTATTAACAACAGAAATTTCACGATGGAATGTATCTCCAACCTGCAAATGTTCCGGCGGTTTACCAACATTAACAGTCAAATTACTGAGGTTTGCTAATGCCCACAAGTAGCTCAGGATACTCACCGATGCTGTTACAAAGAACAAACGGAGCAGTAAAATTGAACCTAACAGGAGCGCTGATCCAAGCAATACAAAAGATACAGTTATGGTTAAGATATTCCTGGTTTTTATAAACACTTTTCCCACTACCAGAAGGCTAAGAATCCGAATTAAGCGGCGGCACCCGGAACAGGAACAGTCTCCATAAGCCTGGTAACTATTGCCCGACCGGTTTTATCATGTGATGAATCCGTAAGACGCGGTATTAAACGATGTGCGAGAACTGCTTCAGCCAGTGTTTTTACGTCATCGGGTAAAACGTGATCGCGCTCATGAATTAGAGCGCGTGCTTGAGCTGTACGGAACAGGGACAGAGAACCGCGAGGAGACGCACCGAGGAAAATGGATGCATTGTTACGGGTAGCTCCCACTACATCTGCAATGTATTTTTTAACGAGATCATCTACATAAATATCCCTCACCGCTGCCTGTAGCATCTGGAGGTCTGCACTCGACGCAACTGCTTGTAGTTCATCGAAGGGATGCGAGTACTGCTGCCGGTTCATAATATTTATCTCGTCAGCCAGTGAGGGGTATCCAATGTTGATACGCATCAAGAATCTATCAAGCTGTGTCTCAGGAAGCGGGAAAGTAC
>CAYHBE010000133.1:0-5448 GCA_964354765.1 uncultured Dehalococcoidales bacterium
AGTAATACCAGCAGCGAGACATCATAGTTATGGACGTAAAATGGTCGAGTTCTCTATTGAACATGTTCGAGCCCGTGGCGGTATGAAAATTTCGATTGGAACGATACACGAGCAGACTGTTTTAAAAGAATGGTATAAAAACATCGGTTTCAAAGAAGTTTTAACCAGGAAATTCGCGCATCTTCCATTCACCGTTTGTTACATGGAAATTGACTTATGATTAACCCCAAGTTAAAAATTAGAAGTTAAAACCACGACCTTAAAAGTTAAAACTTGTTCTATCTGGTTTCTAACAATCTTTCGCGAAGTCGAAATAAAGCCGCGATTGCTGCCCTTTCACGCGTATCAGCGCGCCCAACCTGGTACTGCTGCTGCCATGATTTTGCACCGTTCTTATCTGCGATGCCGATAAAAACGATCCCGGGTTGTTTGCTCTCCGTCGCACCTAACCCGGTCACGCCGATACCTATGTCTGTGTTGAACCTGTTCATGATTGCAGTTGCCATCGCTTCGGCAACCTGAGAGCTTACTGCGCCGTATTTATATATCATTTCCGTTGCAACACCCCAGGAAATTTTAGCATGATCGTTCGGAGCAATAAGTCCGCCGTGATAAAAATTCGGGCTCTCGGTTGTTGAGACAATTTGGTCAGCCAGAAGACCTCCGGTCGCATCTTCCATGGTCGCAAGCGTGAGCTTTCTTTCCACCAACCAGCGTCCTACAATTCCAGGTAGAGTGTCTTCATCTTTTCCCCAAACATAGGGAACAAGCAGTTCTTTGATTTTATGCTCCGTTTCTTCCAACAAAGAGCTGGCATCGTGACCGCAGGCAATAAGTCTTACCTGTATGCCGTCTGGCTTTGCGTATATTCCCAGTGTTGGATTTTCGGCAGCAAAAAATGGTTCCAGGAGCCCGGCAACAGTTGCCTCGGGGACGAAAAATGTTTTAATAGTACACGAGAGTATTGGCTCTGTGGGGAAGCGGGCTTTAAGTCTGGAAACGACCTCGTTTTGCCACATAAAGGTCATCTCACGGGGCGGTCCTGGTAATAATATGATAACTTTACCGTTTTTCTCAACCCACCAGCCGGGCGCGGTACCGCGGGGATTAGCCAGGGCAATCGACGAAGGTATGATCATGGCCTGTTTGATATTATGCGGAGGCATTTCTCTTCCAAACCGAGAGAACATGAGCCGTAAGTTTTTTTCGAGCTGAGGATCGATTCTGAGAACCTCGTTTAAAGCTGCGGCTACCGCTTCACGTGTCAGGTCATCCTCGGTGGGACCCAGACCGCCGCTCATGATAACAAGATCCGAACGGTTCAAAGCCTGGAGCAATGTATTAGACAATTCTTCAAGATTATCTCCTGCTGTCGCCATCCGCTGTAGCGTGATTCCATAATGGGGCAGCTGGGCAGCAATAAAACTGGAGTTGGTATCAATGATTTCTCCTCGCAAGAGTTCAGTCCCGACTGATATTAATTCCGCCGTAACGGTTGCATTCATGGTGTTGAATTTCCTTTCGCGAGTAATTGTTGAAGGTTATTTTAACGCTTTTACATTAAAGATGCACCTTTATGGTCTGTCCTGAAGGCACTATAATATCAATAATGGAAATGAGAACCGAAAACTTCGACTACCATCTACCACCTGAACTTATCGCTCAAACACCAATTGAGCCGCGTGACTCGGCAAGGCTGCTCGTTATGCGCCGGTCCGGTGGCTCACTTGAACACCGCCGTTTCTCTGATTTACCTGACTTCTTACGCGAGGGCGACGTTATGGTTTTTAATAATAGTCGTGTCATTCCGGCGAGGCTTGCCGGCAAGAAATCTGGGACAGGAGGGGGGGCAGAGATATTGTTGTTGAGGCGGATAAACGCTAACGATTGGGAAGCGTTAGTAAAACCGGCAAGGCGGATCAAAAAAGGGGCGATATTAGACATAGGCAGTACGATACATGTCCCGGCTGAAGTAATTGGCGAAGGTGAGGCTGGTATTCGTACGATTCGTTTTTCCGAAGAAGTGCACCTGCCGGTGGTAGGTGAAATCGCTCTACCACCGTATATTCATACTCCTCTGCATAATCCAGAGCGTTATCAAACCGTTTACTCCGAGAAGCTGGGCAGCGTAGCCGCACCTACAGCCGGTCTGCATTTTACAAAGGAATTGCTCAGCCGGATCGCCCAAAAAGGGGTCAAATGTCTGTTCGTGACTTTACACGTAGGACTGGATACTTTTCGTCCTGTCCAGGAAGACGACCCGCGAAAGCATCGCATCCACAGTGAATATGGGGTTATATCGAAAGAGACATCTGATGAATTGACCCGTGCGAAGCTAGACAAGCAGCGAGTCATCTGTGTCGGCACGACCAGTGTGCGGCTTTTAGAAGCAGCATCTAAGTCCGGGAGCATTCAACCATTCGACGGGTGGATAGATCTGTTTATTTTACCCGGATATCGATTCAAAGTAGTAGATGCAATGGTTACTAATTTTCACTTGCCGCGGAGCACGCTCTTAATGATGGTGTCTGCCTTCACTGGCAAAGAATTGATCGATAAAGCATATCAGGAAGCTATATACCAGGGATACCGATTTTATAGCTTCGGAGATGCCACACTGATCCTGTAATAGAGGTGAATAAAATGGCACAAAAAGTGCTCATTATTCAGGGCGAGGGTTTGGGGAGAGGGGATGAGAAGCTTGGCTCTCTTCTAATGGCGAATTTCCTCAGGCTGCTAGGAGATCGCCAGGTGAAACCTAAGAGTATTATTTTTTGGAATGCGGGTGTTCATCTATTGTGTGAAGGCTCTCCAGTACTGGAATATCTAAAAACGCTAGAAGAACAAGGCGTTGAGCTGGTAGCCTGTACGACCTGTCTTGAATATTTTGGATTGAGAGAGCAACTCGTAGCAGGTAAACCAACCACAATGATGAAGTCAATTTCAGCCATGATGGGTAATGACGTAATGACGCTATAATGTTTTCTTAATAATATAGTTTTATTATCGATATTGAGGTTCGATAATTATAAGTATATAATTGAACTAAATAGATAATAAAATTTACGTTTAATTATCTGATATCTCCGAATATTCTCCTGTGCAAATAAGCTAGGGGGTTAGCAATGAGAAGACTCAGAAATTCCTTGATTACGGTATCCGTTGCATTTCTCCTTGTAACAAGCTTGTTATTATTAACGTTACCTGCCTCCGCAGCCAATGTTACAAATATCGCCGTATCCTCCGTCTCCGGATCACCGGGAACAGTAGTCAGTATCACGGGAAGCGGATTCACAGCCGTTAGCTACACAGTTAGCATAGGAGGCATCACAGTTGTTCCCACAACAGCAGTAGTCGCAGGCGCAATCTCGGCTACATTTGCTGTGCCTGTGCTGCCAAGGACGGGAATGCCTTACGCAGTGGTAGTTACTGCAGCCGGCGACACCGTGAACACCCCCTATTTTGATATTACTCCTGCAATCTGGCTTAGCAGTGCGTCCGGAAGCGTTTCAGATACTATTAAAGTAAATGGATATGGATTTTTTGCCAGCACGACCATCGCTGTCAGTTTCGATGGAGTCGACTTAGTCACCACGGCTTCGGATTCTTCCGGATCGTTTGCCAACGTCGATCTGATTATTCCACAAGCAAAGGGTGGCTGGCATACCATCTCCGCCAGGGATTATATCGGGACTTCCCCAGGAGTGGTCTATGTAATTTCACCGAAGATAAATTTATCGACTGCTTCTGGACAAATTGGTTCATCAATTATCTGTTCTGGTAGCGGATTTGCCGCCCTGTCCAACGTTTTCTTTTCTGTTGACACGGTTACCATTGGCGGAACGGCAATAACCGATGCAAACGGCACCTTGAGCCCGACAACATTAACCATACCGGCGATGTCGGGCGGTCTACATACATTCAAAGCTCAGGATGCTTCGGGTAATTCAGCAGTAGCTGGTTTAACTGTTACTGCTGCAATTGTTATCAGCCCATCAAACGGTACATCCGGCACGACCGTTACCGTGACAGGTTCTGGATTCCAGTCAAGCGGCATCGTGACAATAACCTATAACGGGGCAAGCGTCGCGACAGTTCCGTCAATCATACAATCAAATACTAATGGTAGTTTTACTGCTAGCTTCAATGCTCCAGCTTTACCGAGCAGTGTTTACAGCGTTGTCGTTAGCGACTCTGTTAGTACAGCTACCACCCAATTTTCAAGCATTGCTGCGGCTACGATCAACCTGGTAGAGGGAAAAGTAGGTACGAACGTTACCGCGACAGGGACTGGTTTTAGACCGCGTGGCGAAGTGACTGTTAATTATGATGGAGTGAAGGTGGGCACGGGTTCGTCGGATATTTATGGTAATTTCACTGCCACCTTCTCTGTGCCGTCAAGTAGTGCCGGGCTGCACCAGGTGGTTGTTACCGACAAATCTAACTCAATAACTTTTTCTTTTAAAATAGATCCCGGTCTGATAATTAATCCATTAACCGGATATGTCGGTGGTGATATTAAAATAATTGTGAGCGGATTTGCTACGGACAAACCAATAACTGTGAAATATGATGCCGACCTCTTGACATCCGGTGCTACAGATAGTAACGGCGCATTTAGTGCAACGGTTAAAGCATCTGCCAGCAAAGGCGGAAACCATACCATCACCGCTACAGACGGTACCAACACACTTTCCGCAGTTTTCGCAATGGATTCGACGCCTCCAGACCAGCCTGATCTCTTTTTCCCTGCTCCACTGACAAAAGCTGACAAGGATGCAACTTTCAGCTGGCAGTCTGTGAATGATCCGAGCGGAGTGACATATTCGCTGCAAATTGCGACCGACAATACCTTTGCAATATTGGTATTGCAGAAACAAGGATTGACATCTGCTCAATATACCCTAACACCGCAAGACGTCTTGAAATCAGTGAGTACGAAAACTCCTTATTACTGGCGCGTTAGAGCGATCGACGGAGCTTCTAATGAAAGCCTATGGTCAACTTCGTCCACCTTTTACAAGGGATTTGTTCTTACAGACTGGGCTTTGTATATTATTTTCGGAATCGTCGCTATCTTGTGCGGTCTTGTAGGTTTCTTGCTGGGGATGAAGTTCCGTCCCAAGCCACCGTCACCGAAAGAGGAACCTACCCCTCAATAAATAAAAAACAAGAGCCATAAAGTGCCAATCATGTTGGTCACAGCATCTATCTAGTGACTTTGGACAAACCAGATGTTTCGCGCGCAACTGTGATATTTTATCGCTCTGATTGCAGAATCGCTAAGTGTAATTAATCTGGTTGTTAATCGGTGCACACGATGTTATAATGCGCTCCAATGAAAAGCGCTGAGGATTCAAACTCCATTCCTAATAATCGACTAAAAAGTATCCTGCTCGGCTTGCGACCTTATTTCACCGGTTTATTACCGCTTTTCTTAGTTGCGCA
>CAYHBE010000134.1:0-5409 GCA_964354765.1 uncultured Dehalococcoidales bacterium
AGGGGATAATTTGGTGGTAGATACCAAGTTCCATATGCGCCGTAAGGAGCTCGAAGTTACAGATACCGGGAAGATACAGGGAATTATTAAAAAAGCAACCGTTTGCAGACTCGGATTTGTGGACAATGACGAGGCATATATAGTGCCGGTGAATTTCGGCTACGAAGGCAACAGTATTTACTTCCACTCAGCTCTCGAAGGACATAAGGTGGAGTTGTTGAGGAAAAATAAGAGAGTCAGCTTTGAAATAGAGGGCGATTACAGCGTAAAAAAGACAGCCAAGTCAGGGTGTGACGTGAAATACCAGAGTATTTTCGGCAAAGGCACAGCCCACTTCCTTGAAGACGGCGAAGAAAAAACACGCGGATTGAAAGCTATTATGCGCCAATGCACTGGTACTGAATACGCATTTTCACTCGACAAGTTGAGCACGGTACTTGTGGTCAGGATAGATATCGAGACCATGACCTGTAAACAGGCTGGCTTTTAACGTTGCTTCATGGCAGGAGGTGCGATATGACAAAACTGAAAAAAACCTGGACGGAAAAACTGAATGATGATAAGGATCTACCCCGCGTTATTACAATCGATGAGAAGATGAGTAAGCGTTGGGGAACTGGCACTTGTGTCATCCCTGCACCTCGAGAAGTTAACGAGATCATGCGGTTAGTCCCCAAGGGTAAGTTAATCACAATTAATCAAATTCGGGAAGTGCTGGCAAACAGGCACAAAGCCAGTATCGGCTGACCGATTACAACCGGCATTTTCGCCGGGATAGCGGCTCGTGCAGCCGCAGAAGCCGCCGCTGAAGACAGAGCTGACATCACTCCCTACTGGCGGACGTTAAAAGGCAAAGGAGAAATTAACGAGAAATACCCGGGTGGAGTTGAAGGACAAGCGAAGCGACTCCGCGCCGAGGGACACTCAATTGAACTGGACAAGTCAGGTAAACCAAAGCGTGTTAAGGACTGGGAAAAGAAGGTCGTGGAAGTGTAGTCTTATCTTTTATCTCTTTCAGAGGGATAGGGAATGGAGGCATTAATGTTCAAAGGTAAAGCACATAAATACGGAGCTAATGTCGATACGGACGCTATAATCCCCGCCCGGTACCTAAATGTCTCCGATCCAGCTCTATTGGCCGAACACTGCATGGAAGACATTGATATCGACTTCGTTAACCGAGTTAAAAAGGGCGATATAATCGTCGCTACCACTAATTTCGGATGCGGCTCATCAAGGGAACATGCTCCACTGGCAATTAAAGCGTCAGGAATTTCTTGCGTCATAGCCAAGAGCTTTGCGCGCATTTTCTTCCGTAACTCGATTGATATAGGCTTGCCGCTACTTGAAAGCGAAGATGCCCCTGATGGTATTAAAAGCGGCGATAGTCTGGAAGTAGACCTGGAAAAAGGTATAATTAAAAACATAACCACCGGAAAACAATACGAGTCAAAACCTTACCCTGAGTTTATGAGCGAGTTGGTCAAAGCCGGCGGTTTAATCGAATATACGAAACGTAGAATAGCAGTAAAAAAGTAGGATTATTTTCTTCTCCTTTTCTTTTCTTTAAGGGGAAAATGTTAAAGATTTTTCCGCTATTGGCGGATTTTAAGGAGTTAAATAAGTGGCGAATTTTAAAATCGTGATTCTTCCTGGGGACGGCATCGGTCCTGAAGTAACAAGTGAAGCCGTAAAAGCTCTTAAGGCTATCGGCAACAAATACGGGCATACCTTCGAAATGGACGAACAGCTCATGGGCGGCATCTCGATCGATAAGACAGGCGAAGCCCTGACAAAAGATGTCCTCAAACGCTGCAATAACGCCGATGCTGTTCTTCTTGGCGCCGTCGGCGACCCTAAATTCGATATCCCGACTGCTATGGTCAGGCCCGAGGACGGCTTGCTGGACTTGCGAAAAGGAATGGGACTATATGCTAACCTGCGTCCGGTTAAAGTTCTGCCGATGCTTGCCGACCAGACAAATCTTAAACCTGAAGTCATCCGTGGGGTGGATTTAATGGTAGTACGGGAACTAACCGGCGGCTTATACTTTGGCAAACCCAAGAGACGTTATTCAACCAGTCGCGGGCGGCGTGCTGTAGATACAATGTCTTACAGTGAGCAGGAAATCGTGCGTATTGCTAAAGTTGGCTTTGAACTGGCGATGTCCCGCAAAAAGAAGCTCATGTCGGTTGATAAACAGAACGTACTGCAAACCTCCCGACTCTGGCGCGAGGTTGTAATGGAAGTTGCCAGGGATTACCCGGACGTTGAGCTTGAGCACCAGCTCGTCGACTCATGCGCAATGCGCCTGATACAGAATCCAAAATCAATTGACGTCATCGTCACCGAAAATACCTTCGGAGATATTTTGACCGACGAAGCTTCGATGCTAGCCGGCTCGATGGGTATGCTGCCGTCTGCCAGTCTCGCCGGTACTCCCAAAGAAGGTACAAAAATCCAGGGTATGTATGAACCCATTCACGGCAGCGCCCCACGACGGGCGAACCAGAACCTGGCAAATCCGATCGCGACGATCCTTAGTGCTGCAATGTTACTACGGCATTCCCTCAACTTACCAACCGAGGCAAAAGCGATCGAGGATGCAGTGATGGCTGTATTAATTGATGGCTACAGGACTTATGATATTTATACAGAAGGAATGAAAAAAGTCGGCACCAGAGAAATGGGAGACCAGATCGCAGCTAGAATCTAGACTTGAGTCAGCAAAGGAAATACACATGCTAAAGATAGTTCTATACGACACCACATTAAGAGACGGCGCTCAGAAAGAGGGTATCTCGTTTTCGGTCGCCGACCGACTGGAAATTGCCTGTAAACTGGATGAACTCGGTATTCACTACATAGAAGGCGGCTGGCCTGGGTCCAATCCACGCGACTTTGAATTCTTCCAGCGAGCACGCACCTTAAATCTTAAAAATGCCAGAATCGCAGTCTTCGGCAGCACCCGAAGGCAGGGTATCAATTGTGAAGATGATGCTAACCTTGCGGCTATTCTGGATTCTGGAGCTAAAATAGCTACTTTAGTTGGTAAGGCTTCCGATAGGCAGGTAATACAGGTGCTAGAGACCACCCTGGACGAGAATCTTGCGATGATCGCCGATTCGATCCGTTACTTAAAAAGCAAAGGACTAGAAGTCTTTTATGACGCCGAACATTTCTTTGATGGGATGAAGAGTAATAAGGAATATAGCCTGCAGTGTCTTAAAGCCGCTGCCAATGCCGGCGCCGCTTGCCTGATATTATGTGATACTAATGGCGGAGCTCTTCCTGAGGAAGTTACCCGCACGGTCAAGCTTGCCGCTAAAGCTGTCAGGGCGCCGCTCGGGATCCACACTCATAATGACGGTGATGTGGCGGTTGCTAACAGCCTCGCTGCGGTGAAAGCAGGCGTGACCCAGATTCAGGGAACCATCAATGGTTACGGCGAGCGCTGCGGTAATGCCAACCTTTGTTCCATTATTCCAAATCTCAAACTAAAGATGGGCATAAACTGCATCTCGAGCGAGCAGCTAAGTAAGCTGGCAGAAGTATCGCATTTTATCAGCGAAGCCGCTAATTTACCGCCCGATGTTTCTTTACCTTTTGTCGGAACGAGCGCTTTCGCTCATAAAGCCGGTTATCATGTTTCAGGCATCAGCAAATGGAAAGATGCTTACCAGCACATTGATCCTGCAAAAGTCGGCAATAAAACCCGCGCAGTTGTGTCTGACCTATCAGGGAAAAGCAATATTATTTATAAAGCTAAAGAACGTGGCTTGAAATTACCCGCCCGCGGTGAAGAAGCTCGCAAGCTCGTTTCTCAGATCAAGCGCATGGAAAGCAAAGGTTTTCAGTATGAAAACGCCGAAGCATCTTTCGATCTGCTAGTCCATCGTGCCAGACCTAATTACATGCCACCGTTCGAACTGGTCGACTTCATGGTGGTGGTTGAGAAACGCCGCCGCCAGGCTACCACGAGTAATGGTTCCGAGATGCTCGCAGAAGCCATGCTGAAAGTGAAAGTCAATGGGCAGGTGATGCATACCGCAGCAGAAGGAAACGGTCCGGTCAACGCGCTTGATCAGGCACTCCGTAAAGCGCTACTTCAATCGTATCCGTCATTGGAATGCGTCAAGCTAATCGACTACAAAGTGCGCATCCTTGAGGAAAGTACCGGTACAGAATCTCTGGTACGCGTCCTTATTGAATCAAGTGACGGGACTGAAGAATGGCGCACTGTTGGCAGCTCGGCAAACATAATAGAAGCTAGCTGGTTAGCGCTGGCTGATGCGGTTGAGTACTGGTTGGTAAAACACCGAACCAACAAAAACCGACTAAATCGTCCAGCGCATGAGGATTGACGCCCAGGTAAATCCTGAACCGAAAGCCGCACACAGCAGCAGCGAACCTTTCTTCAACCTCCCATTCTGCCTGCTCTCGTGGATACAAATAGGAATTGTGGCAGCAGTAGTATTAGCATATTTCGCAATGTTCGATACCACTTTTTCATTGGGAAGTTTCATCCTCTCAGCGACTGCATAAGTGATGCGGTCGTTTGCCTGGTGGGGAATGAATAAATCTACTTCTTCAATCTTATGACCGGTCTTATTCAGCACTTCATTGATACATTCACAGAATCGCGGTACAGCATGTCGAAAAACGCCTCGACCGTCCATCTTGGGGTAGAGGTCTCCCCGCTCAATCATCTCATGTGTTACCCTGCCGCGTATATTTCCGTAAGGCGCAGGAGTCCAGAGTTTATCGTAGTTTTCGCCCTCAGCATGGAGAGTAAAACCCAATACACCCTCTTGCTCATTGTCGGTAGGCGCCATGATTACCGCTCCGGCGCCGTCTCCAAACAACACCGCAACATCACGCCCCTTGGTACTGTAGTCGAGCCCGACCGAATGCACTTCCGAGCCTATGACTAGTACTTTATTGTAGGTTCCGATGCGGATGAAACTATCTGCAATCGAGAGAGCATACACAAATCCTGTACATTGCTGTCGGATATCCAGCGCGGGTATCGTGCCAAATCCTGACATCTTGCTCTGTAAAATACAGGCTGAGCCAGGGAAAAAGTAGTCGGGACTAAGCGTAGCAAAAATAATGAGATCGATATCACCAGGAGCTAATTTTGCGTCTTCCAAGGCGCGCTCGACGGCTATCTTCGCAAGGTCAGCAGCACCGATTCCGTCTTCTACCATGTGGCGTTCCTTGATGCCAGTACGCTCCTGGATCCATGCATCCGAAGTATCCATGATTTTGGAAAGGTCATCGTTGGTGACCACTTTGGGCGGGACATAGAAACCCGTTCCAATGATTGTCGAGTGTGTCATTATTTTTTATCTCCGATATTAAATGATTGTTTATTATAGACGGAAGCAGCTAATAATCGCAAGGTTA
>CAYHBE010000135.1:0-4592 GCA_964354765.1 uncultured Dehalococcoidales bacterium
TTAACGAGAGCCGATAGTCAACTTTTTGTGCCTGTTTTAAAGCTGATAACCGATTAATAATGCGTAGGCCAGTTTTGAAGCTGGTGCTGGCTCATAAAACCGTTCTTCCGGTCATGCATCATCTCGAGGCATTCGATGACATATTTCCTGAAATCTCTCGGATCGATAACGTCATCCAATTGACCGTCGGAAGCAGCTTGCCATGGTGCCGAACCGTATTGCATCTCTTTGATAACCCGTTCGCGCTCTTTTTCGGGGTCAGGCGATTCGGCGATTTTACGGGCATAAACTACGTTCGCGGCAGATTCCGGTGACATGAAGCTGATTTCGCCGGTCGTTAAGGACGCCAAAAAATCTGCACCGCAGTTCGTCCCGCACATGTTCGAGATTGCCATGCCGTAGGCTTTACGGACGATGATCGTTATCTTGGGCACGGTCGCCAGAGCCAGGGCTTCCATCCAGGTCATGATCTTGGTGGGGATTTTCCTTCTTTCCGCCGGTTTGCCTACGAGGAATCCAGGGGTATCTACGAAATGTACCAGCGGAATGTTATAAGAATCGCAGAGCACAATGAAGCTGGTTGCCTTCTCGCATTCGTCTGCACCTGCTGCTCCGGCATTATATAAAGTGTTGTTGGCAATGATACCGACCACGCGGCCGTTGAGTCTTGCCAGGCACGTTATCAACGCTTTCCCGAAAAATGGCTTAAGTTCGAAGAATTTCTGGTCGTCAACAACTTCCTTGATCACCTGGTGCATATCGTAAACTCGATTCGACTTATCGGGGATGATTTTCATCAACTTTTCACATTTGCGGTCGATTGGATCTGAGGTTTGCTTATAAGGCGGCTCCTCGTCGCAGTTCGAAGGGATGTACGACAGGAATTCACGGATGATTTGCATGGCATGTTCGTCGTTTTCGGCGAAACAATCAACAGAGCCTGTAATCTCAGCATGTACCTGCCAGCCGCCGAGTTCTTCAGGTGTGGCTTGTTCTTCGAGTGCGACTTCCAGTACTCTGGGTCCGGAGACTGCCATGCAGGTGCCTTTAACCTGTACAACAAAATCGGACACGGTAGCTGTCCAGGTCGGATCGCCGAAACATAAGCCCATGATTGCGGTAATATGCGGTGTCTTTCGAGGATAAAGGAGTGCCCGGGCGGGATAGGTTGCCGCGAGCACACCGGTCGATCCCATGACGCTCTGCATATGAACACCGCCGCTCTCGCCGAGCCTGATCACCGGGAAAGAGTATTCAGGATTAAGGAGAGTGTGTAACCCGCGCGCCCTCCTGACACCAGAGACGGCTCTACCGCCGGTGCCTGCTGCGATGGTAGAGTCATCGCTCTGTACAACCACCCATCGCCCATCTATCTTGCCGTAGCCGTGAATTTTATTAGTGTGGTAACGCTGACCGTCCGGTCCGACAAAACTTTCCAGCAATCCGGTTTCTTTCCACGAGCCTGCGTCCAACAGTTTATCGAGTCTTTCTCGAGCTGTAATATGACCACGCTGACGGTGACGAGCTATTTTATCCGGACCGCCCAGTTTAAGTGCATCTTCCGATCGCTGTTTTAATTCGTCAATAGCTTCCTGTTTTTCCATATCAGTCCTCCAACCAAACCGATCCGCTATTAGTATAGAATGTCATAGTCTTCTTCTCAACCATCGCGTGAATATTGACCAAATCGGATGCGTAACGTAGAATTAAGTAAAGGAGCATATTGTACCGAAAAGAATCGCTGGATAACGGACTGAGAGTTATCACCAGCGCTATGCCTCATACGCATTCCGTATCCATCTGCATTTACCTGGGAGTTGGTTCACGCTACGAGTCCGATGTTCAGGCAGGTGTTTCCCATTTTCTCGAGCACCTTTGTTTCCGCGGCACCAAAAGGCGGCAGAGCGCCAAGGACATTTCGGAAGCGATCGAAGGAGTGGGCGGTATTCTCAATGGAGGCACCGACAAAGAGCTAACCGTCTACTGGTGTAAAGTAGCTTCGTCTCATTTTGAAAAAGCGCTCGATGTACTTAGCGACATGGTCCTGAATTCCCGATTCGAAGCGCGCGATATCGAACGTGAGCGCAAGGTCATTGTCGAAGAAATTGGCATGAGCCGCGATTCTCCACATCAGCTTGTGGGTACTCTTATAGATGAGCTTCTCTGGCCGCATCATCCTTTAGGTCGTGATGTCGCCGGCACCCGCGAATCTGTCGGTAGCATGAGCCGCGATCTGATACTTGATTTCCTCATGCATGAGTACACTCCGCAGAATACGGTTATCAGTATTGCCGGCAACATTCAACATTTCCAGGCTCTTGATGCAGTAAATAAACAATTCGGCGAATGGAAAAACAATAGTATGAGCCTTAATTTTGATGTATACCAGGAAAAAATAAATCCTCAGTTGAAGATTGAAAACCGGGACACTGAACAAACTCATCTTTGCATTGCATTACCGGGTGTCTCATTAACCGACCCAAAGCGTTTTCCCCTTGATTTGCTTAATGTTATTCTCGGTGAAGGTATGAGCAGCCGGCTCTTCCTGGAAGTCCGGGACAAGCTCGGACTGGCTTACAATGTACACAGTTATCTCGATCATTTCCACGATTCTGGCGCTTTAACGGTCTACGCCGGAGTCGAACCAGGCAACCTTAAGGTCAGCGTGGAAGCCATTTTAAAACAATTAAGTGCGCTTAAAATACCGGTAAGTCAAGAAGAACTTACCAAAGCTAAAGAGCTCTCGAAGGGGCGATTGGCGCTCAGGATGGAAGACAGCCGCAGCGTCGCCGGCTGGACTGGCGGACAGGAGACTCTCAACGGCTATATTTTGACAGTTGATGAAGTAATTGAAAAGATCGACGTCGTCACGGCAGAAGATTTGGCAAAATTGGCTTCTGACTTATTTGCCGGCGATAAGCTAAGGCTTTCCGTTGTAGGTGCTGTCAAAGAAAAAGGATTAACTGATTTATTGACCATTTAGAAGCTGGTTTCTACTGGTTTGCTAATCTGTCCTTACTCTACTGCCAGTTGTCAGAAATTACTATCATATGACATAATTAGTAACTCTGATTACCTGCCTGAATTATAGGAGATGAATATGCTGCCGAAAGAGTTTGATATTACCGGGAAAGTGGCTTTAATAACGGGTGCCGGGCGCGGGATAGGCAGGGGGATTGCTGAGGTTCTGGCAGAAGCTGGAGCGGATATTGCGTTAAATGCACTGACTGGCAAGTACCTTGAGAAGAATGCGAAAGAAATCGCTGGCAAAAGCGGCAGGCGTGTTTTGCCTCTAATTGCCGATGTAACCGACCCTGGTTCTGTGCATAAAATATTTGAGACCGCAATCAAGGAGTTCGGTCGCCTGGATATTCTTGTTAATTGTCTCGGCGATGCTATCAGGCAGTCCCTTGTTAAACTGCCCGATAAAGAAGGTAAGATGGTTTCGGACCAGGACTTGAGAAAAATTATCGATATAAATATGATGGCGGCAATTCTATGCACGCGGGCAGCAGGTCCACATTTCCTGGAAAACCGGAGCGGTAAAATCATTAATATTTCATCGGTGACGGCGGGAAGGGGTGGCGGCGATCTCGTTATTTACAGCCTGGCAAAATCAGCAGTCATCGGTTTGACACGCACCCAGGCTTTAGAATGGGCGCCGTATAATATACAGGTCAATTCGATTGCACCGGGACTTTTCCCCGATGTGCATACATATGGACCGGCAAGACCGGGAGCGCTCGATGCTATCAATCGCCGCATCCCGATGGGCAGGACTGGATTGGTGCGTGAAGTTGGTTTACTGGCTTTGTATCTCGCTTCGCCCGCATCCAATTATATGACAGGTCAGACTATTTTCCTTGATGGCGGAATGAGTCTTTAACTAAACTTGAACTAAGTCAGTTTTAGTAGCTTTTTAAGGTCGCGTTTAGCATTCAAAATGTCGCCCCATAGGTCGCCGAGTTTTGCCAGCCTATCAGGCAAGTTTATTATCGTGAAATCAGTAGGATAGACTTTGCCTATTTCATCCCAACGAAGTGGTGTTGAAACAGTAGCGGCGGGCGAAGGTCTTGGTGAATAAACCGAAGCCAGTGTTTTGCCACGGACATTTTGATTGTAATCAAGGAATATCTTGCCCCGTCTTTTTTCGACTGCCCATTCAGTCGTTACATATTTTGAATAACGTTTCAATATGTATTCGCAAATACTTTTTGCTGATGACCGGACGGCATCGAAGTCCAATTGCCGCAGTATCGGAACGTGTATGTGCAGACCCGTCATCCCCGAGGTCTTGATAAAGGATGACAGTGAAAGTTCATCCAGGAGTTCCTTCAGCCAGAGAGCTACCTGTCCTGTCGTGTTAAAGGCTGCATGACTTAATTGCGGTTCCTCGCCCGGCAACTCAGCTCCGGAGTATATATACGGGTCCAGGTCGAAAATTATAAAATCCGGATAACGGCTCAAATAGTCTATTTTGTCTATTTTGTCGGTGATGTTTTCCGGGATGACAACATCCGGCTTCGGATTGAGGCGAGAAAACCAGGTGTGAAATTCGATATCCGCTAGCTGTCCCAACCATATGAGCGTAG
>CAYHBE010000135.1:4602-5370 GCA_964354765.1 uncultured Dehalococcoidales bacterium
CTGCTCGGACAGTTTAACTGTCTCCACAAAGGTAGGGATAGTCCCGTTCCAGTGTTTTTGGAAAAAATGCATTCCGGTGATACCGTCTGGATAGCGTTTCAAAGTTATCGGCCGGTTGGATAGGTGTTTCAGGAAATAAGGAGCCACCCTGGCGAGGTACACAAGAAACTCTCGTTTGGTCAATCCTTTCTTGCCTGCGACCGCCGGCCATAACTCCTTGTTCAAATTACTAAGCTCGATTTTATGTCCATCAATATCAAGGATAAAATCGTTCCTGGTGTTTGTTAACTGTCTTAACACAGAGTTCGTTTCCTGCTTTGGCGCTGGTCCTGGATTTTTCCCCGAATTAACAGTTTCTTTGACCACTTTTGTTTGAAGAGAACGCACCTGATCTGGTGGTTTATCGTCTCTGAGTCTTAAAAACACGGGTGCCCTGAGTCTACCATCGCGGGTCCATTCGGCAAACTTCACTTCTGCCACCAGTACAGGTTTTACCCAGGTAGCTGTACCAGTCAATTCAGGTTTCGATGCAAAAGGGCTTTTCTTAACCTGCAACGTATCCAATTGCGTTTTCAATTCCGCAAGTTGACGTTCATCAAACCCGGTACCAACATTTCCGACAGGCATCAAGCGGTTCTTATCGTCAAAATACCCCAAAAAAAGCGAGCCGAATGTGCTGGCACGATTTCCCGTACCCTGTGTATACCCTCCGATCATGAAATCAGCCGAAAGTGTGGCGTTGCTTTTGAGCGAGCCTGGAGATCTCTT
>CAYHBE010000136.1:0-5370 GCA_964354765.1 uncultured Dehalococcoidales bacterium
TGATCGTCATGCGCTTTACCTGGCTAATGCAGGTTTCAATGTCACGGCACTTGACTCTTCTGAAGAAGCCCTTAATGTTTTACAGAATAATACTGATGAAAAAAAGCTTAATGTAAAAATCGTACAGGCAGATTACTGCCAGGATCTTTTTCAAAAAGAATCATTTGATTTGGTTATTGCCTTTAACGTCATCTATCACGGATTCAGAGAAGATATAAAAATGGCTCTAAACCTCATCCATGGATGGTTAAAAGCGGGCGGTATATTGTTTTTTACCTGTCCCACCCTTCGTGATGCTAAATACGGTACCGGCGAGCAACTTGCCCCGCATACATATCGACCTTTAAAAAGCATACACCTCGGGGATGTGCATTTTTTTGCCGATGCTTACGACATTTCAGAATTGCTGTCCGATTTTAAAATTATCTCCAGTACCCAGGACGAACACTACTGGAATCACGAGGGAACACGCCAGTTCAGTTCATACTGGCAGATTACGGCGAGAAAATAGCGACAAAATTAAAAAGAGCTTAATCGACGGGTATCCCAAAGTCGAGAAGCTTCCTTGGGAATACGTCATCAAGGCTTGATATTTCTTCGTCAGTAAGCTCAATCAACTGGAAACCGTATTTTTTGTAGGTTTCTAATTTCCTGTCTTTGCGCAACTTGTACTTTTCGTCGTTTTCATATCCCCAGTATTCGATATAGACCCCTTTACCATTGCCGTTGTTAATGAAGAAATCGCAATACAGCTCTTCCTCAATCGGGAGGCGCCGTTCATAAGCATGAGTTATTTTGGAGTCATACAGCCAGTTATCGATTATTGTTTCCGCCTTCGATCTGACTAAATGACCGTCCTTAGCTCTTTCTTTTGCCGGGAATTTTTCTCGAAACTGAATATCTTCCTGAGTAATATTCTGCGGCTTGTCTTCTACGTTCGAGGTTACTTCACCGCGAGACTCACGGAAACTATTGACCAAAATATTATTTTTCATGATAGTTTCAGGCCAACGGACATACGGAGAACCAGAGATCTTATCCTTCGACTGCACCCCACCCAGCCGTTTGCCCTGCTCAGTTATCTGCCATCCCCTGATGTACTTCGTTATCCATCCCAGTTCCGACAAAATCAAGTTTACTCTCGTATTTGGAATTCCACATTCCTTTCCAATAGTGGTTGCGGTCAATAGATTTTCCTTTACAGTTTCCATTTTTGTCTCAGGCTGGATATCCATAGATTCCGGCCAGACAATGTAATTTCTACCGGATTGCTCATGTTTTTTATAAGAACCGCCTTTTGATAACCCAGCTTCCGTAAGCTGCCAATCTTTGCCATTCTTTATAATTAGACCTATTTGCTGAAGTTGTTGAAAAAGATCTTGGGGATTTCTATTTAGTTTTTTGGCAAGTGCAGTTGTAGATAATTCTTTTATGGGGTCAGCTTTTTCATCCATTGATAATTTCTCCTTTTTTAATTCATAAGAATACTACTAAGGAATGAATTATATCATAATTGATTTAAGTATGGTAACAACATTTTGGGTAAACTTTCTATCACTAAGACTTCTATCTTAATCTCGACCAGAGTGTTTTCAACTGATCAACCTGATTTAGTCTTTGTTTTTATCAACTCGCAACCGTATAATCAAACAAATGTCGATAAAATTAGTAACTCCACGGTTGTGCCTCATTTCCCTATCCGTAGCTCGCTTGGACAAGTGTCTAAATAATCCACACCAATTAGAAGTTGAATTGGGCTTTCCAATTTCTAGAGAAGTAATCGATGCCAATGTGGTACGCGCCATCAACATGAAACTAGCTAAAATGGCTTCAGTTGAAGTCCGAATTCATGACTGGTTGACGTACTGGATGATTGTTGTTAAAGCGGTTCCGCTTGGCGCAGGATTGATCGGCTTTAAAGGCTATCCCGATAACGACGGTAAAAGCGAAATCGGTTACGGTATTGATGCGGCCTACCAAAACAAAGGATATATGACGGAGGCGCTACAGGCGCTGAGCAGATGGGCATTTTCACATCCGGAGTGTCGGATACTGACGGCTACTACCGTTGTCAATCCGGCCTCTGAAAAAGTGTTGCTGAAATGTAGATGGCAAAAAGTACTCCAAGAAAATGAATCGTCGGATTGGGAATTGCCCAGGTAAACCATCCCGATATGGAACTGAGAAACTATTTATATGAAATACATCACACTATTGAGGGGAATTAATGTCGGCGGGAAGATGATTATTAAGATGTCCGACCTCAAAACGACGGTAGAAAATTACGGATTCACGAACGTGAGCACTTATATCCAGAGCGGCAATGTGATATTTGAGTTTAAAGAAACCGATACGCGGAAAATAGCTATGAAACTCGAACAAGGCCTCGGAGAGAGTATGAAGTTTAATTTAACAGTCATCGTAAAAAGTTATCCGCAGTTTCAAAAAATCATCTCGGAAGTCCCTACCGAATGGAAAAAGCGTAAAGATATGAGGTGTTATATTGCCTTTGTGAGAGAACCGCTGACGGCTGAAGACGTAATTCACGAAGTTGAGTTGAAAGAGGGAGTTGATTCATTAAAAGCCGGCGAAGGCGCAGTTTATATGTCGACACTACTCTCAGGTTTAACGAAAAGTGGTTTCACCAAACTGATCGCAAAAAAAATTTATAAAGATATTACGATGCGTAACTTTAATACCTGCAAAAAGATCCTTGACCTAATGGAATCGTGAAATATCACTATGCGAATATCTGAAGGACTACATCAAATTAGCTGGATGCAGATCCTTTGCTTTATCTCTTACTTGGCATCGGCATATACTCCACTGTAACATTCTAATAAGTTATTCGTTAAACAGGTTGCAGAAAGAATTTGCACAACGGACCAGAGTTGAAACCAGTTCCGGAATTAGAAAACATGATCGATCGTGCTGCAAGTGGAGATACTGAGGCATTCGGGAGTCTTTACGATATGTACGCAGACCGTATTTACCGCCATATTTACTATCGGACGAGTAACATAGAAGATTCAAGGGATTTAACCCAGGAGGTCTTTTTGAAGGCATGGCTGGGATTGCCTAAATACAAACACACCAAAACACCGTTTCTGGGCTGGCTTTTTACAATAAGCCATAACAGGGTAATAGATTACTACAGGACAAAAAAGGACTATGTATACCTAAATACTGAGACAGTCGTAGAGGATCATGGCAAGAGTACTGAGCAATTGGCTGAATCACATTTTACACAGAAAGAAGTCAGACGTGCTATTCTTCAGCTTCCTCAGGAACAACAGCAAGTAATTCTAATGAACTTCATTGAAGGTTTTGAATACAATGAAATTGCACAGACTCTAAACAAGAGCGAAGGGAACATCAGGGTAATCGTTCACCGAGCTTTAAAGAAAATAAGAGACATCCTGGGAAACCCGGGAGACTAGATTGAAAAAAATAGAAAATATACTAATTGAATGCATTACTGACATTAAATCGGGAAAGGTTACACTGACTGAATGTCTTGACCTTTATCCTTCCCGGCGGCGAGAGCTTGAGCCTCTAATCAAAGTAGCACTGAACATTCAACCGCCGCCAGATGTGCAGCTTGATACCAACTATAAACAGGCTTCCAAAGCGCGATTACTACAGCAAATACGTAATCCCGAGCAGGAAAAAATGAGACCTTCTACAAATATATTCAGCTATGGATTACCCCAGCACTTTGCGTGGGCAAGAATACCAATATCCATTTTTATAGCAGTGATCTTTCTAACTACCATCGCTGGAGGAACAGCCTATGCTTCACAAAACAGCCTACCTGGCGAGTTATTGTATCCCGTGAAGACAACCACTGAAGATGTAAGATTATTTCTGGCTAGTAATCCGTCGATGAAAACCGACTTGAATCTTCAGTTCGCGCAACATCGCCTGGAAGAAATGAGCCAGCTTGCTAACAAGGACCAGTCAGAAACAATATCAGCAGTCGATGGCTATAGGGATAACCTGGAATCTGCATGGCTACAAATCGAACGGATTACCGATGATTCTACTCTTTTGTCATCCCTTGAAGGTGCGATACGTGAAATAGAAAATCAAGTAAGGTTCTGTGACAACGTTCTTGACGCTAGCCCTACATTTATAAACGCGGTGAGCGAGGCTAATACTTACGCAATTCAACAGCAGGTACAATTAATCGAGAGATTAGCCGAAAAGAACAATATCCAGGCTGCACAGATAAATCTTGATGCGATGATGAACAGGCTCCACCGAGCTTGGGATAAGGCTGGTTCAAATCAATATCGATTGATGGAGCAAGTCCTGCAGCAATATCAACAATTTACCAACCTGGGAGAACTGATTTTAGGGAATGCCCAGACTACAAATCAGCAAGCTACTGAAATTGAGGAGTTAAGCCTGGAAGCGCTTTCCAATTATTTAAACACACTCGATAGCATTTATCAGATGGTCCCTCAAGAATATCAAGAAAGCATTTTAGTTTGCCAACAAAACACTCTCCACTTTCAAACACAGGCACGACACAGGTATCAAAAACAAGGGAATCCCGATACAGGTCCGGAAAGCTCAATTCCAGCTGATGAGGATTCGAACAACCCGAACGAAAATCAGCTCCTATATGGAGGGTGGACGGCAAGTTCAAACAATGATGTCCGGTATCCAGTCCCATTTAACTACGGTCCAACGAATAGTTCGGGTAGCGGTTTTGAGTATATGGGCGGTGGAGATCCAGGTACGGAGACAAATGGGAATGGAGCAGTTTCAAACAGCGGAAACTCCGGCTCTCAAAAACCATAGCAAATATTCAAAAAGCTATCCTTCTACCTGTTAATATCTATTGTTCTTCCTTTTAATTTATTGATCTTTTTCCCCTGTAACAATATTCGTTTTTTTTCGTTAAGCATAAGTGAGATCCGTAAAAATTTGAAACAAGTACAAGGAGGTGAAAAGGTGAAACGGATAATCAAAATGGCGTCAATTGTAATGGCGGTGGTAATCGTGCTGGCAGTATCAATCGGATCGGTAGCAATGGCTTCGGGACCTAATCCGGAACCGGGTACCTGTCCGAACGTTAATGCCGGAAATTCGGGGGTTTGTCCAAATCCTGACTGCCCGAATGAATGTCCTAATCTTGACAGCCAGGGAGTATGCGCCAATCCAGGTTGCCCGCGAGATGGTGATCAACTTCAGTATCGAAACCAATCCAGGCTACAAACCGGTACTGGCAGCACATACAGGTTCCAATATCGCTACAGTCAGACAGATTAAGCAGTCAGGGAAGAATTCCTTAAATACGTAATCTACCTAATGAAATACAGCCCGAATATTTTATCAAAGCGTGAAACATTCGGGCTGTAT
>CAYHBE010000137.1:0-5286 GCA_964354765.1 uncultured Dehalococcoidales bacterium
GTCTAGGCATAGCGATAAAGCAGGCAAGAGAGAGGGGATTCCTGGGTGAAAATATTCTCGGAAGTAAATTCAACTTCGACGTAGAAATTTTCCAGGGCGCCGGCGCCTTTGTCTGCGGTGAATCTACAGCGCTCGTTCTTTCAATTGAAGGGAAACGCGGTATGCCTCGACCACTTCCGCGACCACGCACCACCGAGGTTGGATTATGGGATAAACCGACACTGCTTAATAATGTGAAGACATATTCCAATATTCCTTTAATCATCAAAAACGGCTGGCAGTGGTTTGCCTCACGGGGTTCTGAAAACAGCAAAGGCACGGCTATCTTCTCTCTCACCGGAAAAGTTGTGAACTCTGGCTTGATAGAAGTCGCGATGGGAACACGCCTCCGGGACATTATTTATGATATAGGGGGCGGTATTCCCGGCGGGCGTGCTTTTAAAGCAGTTCAGACAGGGGGACCGTCCGGGGGTTGTCTTCCTGCGGAAATGTTAAATATGCCTGTGGATTTCGATTCTCTTACTGCTGCAGGTTCAATGATGGGTTCTGGCGGTATGGTGGTGATGGACCAGGACACATGCATGATAGACATTGCCCGGTACTTTCTTGACTTTACGCAGCGCGAATCTTGCGGACAGTGCATACCTTGCCGTATCGGTACTAAGCAGATGTTCGATATTCTAAATGACATCACCGAGGGAAGGGGTAAGCCCGAGGATATCGATACTTTGCTAGAGCTCGGTCGATCGATTAAGGAGTCATCTTTGTGTGCCCTCGGACAAAGCGCACCGAATCCAGTACTGAGCACAATACGTTACTTCCGGGATGAATACGAAGCTCATATTTATGAAGGACACTGTCCGGCCGGTGTTTGCCATGGTTGTCTCTAAAAAGGAATGATCGATGAGTAAGATTACACTCAATATAGACGGCAAAGAACTCCAGGCTGAAACAGATCAGACTGTTTTCGAGGTTGCCCTGGCTAACGGTATTTATATTCCTCATCTCTGCCACTATCCTGAACTATCGCCAAGAGGACAATGTCGACTATGCCTGGTGGAAACCTCCGGTGGTGAACTCATCACTTCCTGCCGGCTTCCCGTTATTGCCGGGATGGTAATCAAAACTAAAACCGAGAAAGTCGATAAAGCTATTCGTCCCACGGTGGAAATGCTCATCGCTTACCACCATGAAACCTGCCGCGGCTGCCCGGCTCTTGGTAAATGCGAACTACAAACAATCATGAGCCATCTAAAAATCGACCGCCGCCGTGTACGACGTTTACGGCCACCTCCCCCGAAAAAACCCTTGGACAAAATGACCTTCAGATTCGATTATGACCCCAACCGCTGTGTTTTATGCGGTATCTGTATCAATACCTGCGAAGACCTTCATAAAACCAGCTTGCTTTATTACATTGGGCGCGGGCACGAAATGAAGATCGCTTTTTACGGCGATGAAAAGAAATGCAAATCGTGCCTGAAATGCGTCGAGAGATGCCCGGTTGGGGCTTTGATGCTCAACAAATCCGAGTAACTAACAGCTAAGATTTGTGACCTTGGACGAAACAAAACATCAATAAAGTTATCATCATTTTTACACGATATTCCACTCTCAGAGACTAGCGTTTGCTAATCTTCTCGCATGGTACAATCAGTTTAAGTAGGGATTTACTTTGGTTTACCGATCAAATATTGCGCATGATTGTGCTTTTTTATTACCCACTGGTAGAGACTAAACAAAATGCAAGATCGAGTTGATATCTGTATTATCGGAGCGGGAGTAATTGGACTGGCAATCGCCGCCGAACTTGCCCAACCTGATCTACGGATTTTTATTCTTGAACGCAACCGCACTTTCGGACTGGAGACAAGCAGTCACAATAGTGAAGTCATCCATGCTGGAATTTATAATCCTACAGGTTCCCTCAAGACACAACTCTGCATAGAAGGACGACATTTGGTTTATGAACTCTGCGAAAAGTATAAGATCCGGCACCGACGCGTAGGCAAAATAATTGTCGCGGCTGATGCAATTGAGACCAGAGAGATTGAACGACTGTATCGGCAGGGTAAAGAAAGTGGCGTAAATGACCTATTGCTTCTCACCGCAAAACAAATTAAACAACTTGAGCCCAATGTGGAAGCAGTGGCCGGCTTTCTTTCACCGTCAACAGGAATAATCGACTCACATGGCTTGATGCAAATGTTTTATGGTCGGGCACGGGAAAACGGCGCCGATTTTATTTTTAATGCTGAAGTTGTCGGGATAGAGAAGACAAACCATGGCTTCAAAATTGAAATCAGGCAAGCTAATAACACGTCGGAGATCGAGGCTGCTTTGCTTATTAATGCTGCCGGGCTTTACTCAGATAAAATCGCCGAACTGGCGGGAATCGACATCGACAAAGTAAAATATCGTATCCATTTCTGCAAGGGCGAATACTTTAGCGTCAGTCCCCGTTTAAAAGGTGCGGCCTCCAGGCTCATCTATCCTATTCCCGAACAGGCGGGAACGGGGATCCATATCAGTCTAAACCTCGAGCGCGATATAAAGCTGGGACCCAGTGCAAATTATGTTGAAGCCATAGACTACCGTGTTGATGAAAGCAACAGACACGATTTCTACCGAGCTGCCAAGAGGTACCTTCCAGCCATCCGACTTGAAGATCTTTACCCGGACTTTGCCGGTATTCGGGCGAAGCTGCAGAGACCAGGTGATAATTTCCGGGATTTTGTTATCCAGGAAGAATCAAGCAGAGGTTTGCCGGGGCTGATAAATTTGATCGGAATTGAATCACCCGGTTTGACCGCTTCTCCGGCGATAGCAAAGTATGTCAGAGAAATGTTGAAGCTAGTCGAATACTTTTCCAATTGACAGGTTAACATTTTTATGTTAACATATCGTCCACTTGTGAATAGTTACAGGTAAACCTCTGGAGCACGCCAATGGACCTCTATTTACTCAAATTCCCCTACCGTAAAATTCTGACCCCTCTCGCCAATAAACTACGCTGGCTTAATCCAGATATCGTTAGCTATACAGCAGTTTTCGTTGCAGCCGGTACCGGCAAGATATTTACTCGACGTCAAATCCAAACCTGGAATGGAAGATATCGATGTTGTCTGCCGTGACCTCGATACAGATGCACTGAATCAAGGTAAAACCAATGCGGAAAAATTAGGACTAACAAATATGAAGTTTACGGCTGGGGACGCCTTAAAAGCCGAATCGCTCACCGAAATCCAACCGAAAGCTAATATTGCCGTTTCTTCGGGCTTTTATGACTGGATCAATGAAGATGGGCTGGTACAAAAAAGTATGGCGCTTTTATATGATATCCTGCCTACGGGTGGGTGTTTCGTTTTTACCAACCAAGTCAGGCATGTAAACCAGGAATTCGTCGAGGGGGTGTTTATAGATCTCCGCGGACGACCTTTGCGGATGACGATGCGTCCGGCTGAGGAGTTAAACAGCTGGTCCGAAGCTGCTGGATTTCGGATTTTAAAGACAACCGGGGATAAAGATTTCAACTATTCCGTTACTTTGGTACAGAAACCGTAGGATAAGTACACTGTCTCTGCGAGTAGTCCTGATTCTGCTGGAACGAAGCGGCAATCTCTGCCACCCTTGAGGAATGAATCACAGAAAAACGTTCTATCCATAACAACCTACTTGAATAAGAACAATCTCAAAATTGTGGTAATCACATTCAAAACTGTGGAAATGGTCTGTTCCTGAGTAGATATTTCTCGCTTTGATTTTCCTGAAAACAAGTTGCTTTCATCGACTGGCGTAGACAGGAAATTCGCCAGCCTTTTTAATGTATCGGTTTGGTTACCACTCCTGTGCAGATCAACCAATTCTCTTAGTTTAATATCCGCGGTTGTGTCTTCGATAATAATTACTTCTGGATGCAGCATGCGTTCTCGAGCTTTTTGATACTTGGTGAATTCCCCGCGGTTGAGCCAGAAACCATTGCATTTCGGACATCGGACGAGAATAATACCTTGAGGAAAACTATTATCTTCAAATCGTACCAGCTCAGCCTGGTCGCGGGGGCATGTCAATTTACTATTCGATATAAGCGATAGACTGTTTAACAGGTCCGTATCAATCGATTCGACCTTTTCAGCTTCTCCCTGCTTTGCACGATACAGTTCTGACTCGTCAAACCAGATACCCCCGCATTTTTCACACTGCTCGAGAAAAATCGGTTGCCCATAATGAGATTGGATTTGCACCTGGCGCATTTCAACGTTGTCGTTCGGACAAAGCATGAAATTATTATAACCCTAATACACATTTAAGCACAAAGCTATAATGTTCTCCGATTTACCAATGCGGGCTGAACCAGCAGACGCATATTTTCTATGCAGCAATTCGGAGTTTTCCACGCATAGGTCTGTTTTTATCCGATGTATCATCCCTTATATATAAATATTTGAACGAAAGTACCATTGATTTGAAGACGTAATAGGGCAATAATGAACTGTTTTTATCAACTTGCACTCGATTTTGTAGCAAAAATATGCCAGAGGCAGAACATGAAGCAACATATTTACAAATGTCGCTCTTGCGGAAACAGGGTAGAAACACCATTTATTATTATCAAGTGCCCATCCTGCAATAGTAGGGCATTGATTCTGAATGCAATCAGAATTCCTGTAGCGCCGAACAAACATACGCTTGCTTTTTCCTGAATGAAGAGCTACTAGAAGTGGCGGTTTAGCTGATGGTAAGGACTCCTCAGTGAAGAGACACCCGGCTCTGGCTATCGGGTGTCTCTTTTTTTCTCGATAATCCGGTGCATTTTGACTCACAAGATTAATGAATCTAGTGTCATCTAATGTAACTGGTACACAACACTGACAACCACTTCCACACGTTTACCACCAATCAAAATAAAACTAGTTATCTATACCTACAAATACCTTGCAACCGTTAGTGCCATATCCCGTTCAAAAATCCTGCTTTTGAAAACTCCACACATCCGTAGTATCATACTCTGAATGGGAAATGATTGGTGGCGGGCAAGATGAAAAGACAAAAAAGACTATTATATTTTGGTGCGCATCCTGATGACGAGACCTTCGGTATAGGTTCAACCCTGGCACAATACGCAGCGTCCGGAGTCCAGGTATATTGCGTTGTTAGTACGCGCGGTGAGGCAGGAACGGTCGACGTGGAGCTACTCAAAGGATACGCCAACATTGGTGATAGACGTTGGGCAGAATTGAAAGCCGCTGCTGAGATACTGGGTCTTACTGAAACACGATGGTTGGG
>CAYHBE010000138.1:0-5200 GCA_964354765.1 uncultured Dehalococcoidales bacterium
TGCCACGGTTGGCTTTGGTAAATCGCGCCACCGCAGATGCATGTCGACGTAAATATCACGATTAAGTGCGGTTGAGGCGAAACCGCTGAGACCCGTAGTATGCTGTTTCTGGTCTTCAAGCTGGTCTGACGAATCGAGGTCATGTCCGGCGGAAAATGCACGTCCTTCACCGGATAAAATGATAATGCTGCACTTCGGGTCGGCGACAGCCTTTGAAAACGCATCGTCCATCTCAAGCAGCATTGTCCATCTCTGGGCGTTTAGTTTTTGAGGACGGTTTAATTTAATTCTCGTTATGAGACCGGGCTCATAAATTATGGTTTTATATGGCATATTAAGTCTCCTTATCTGTGCTACCAAAAGTATAGCATTTTTTATCGGCTGAAATTAGTACATGAGAATGGAGCAAAATTAGGTTGGAAAAGCAATTCTTTTAAGTCTTGAGAACAATGAATATACAATTATTTAGAAAAAAGCTAGGACATAAAAGTTAACAAAACGTTGTTTAAAATGACACCCATAATGACAACGAGATAGGGGCAAAGCAGTAATACCTGTGCCGCGCGACCGAAACCTTTAAGACCCAGCTTCTCGTAAAAGAACCTGGCGCCAAAAGCCAGGGAAATCAAAATTCCAATACAGATTGTGTCAACGATAAACAATACGGGAAAACCGCCTATTTGCAATGCCCATTTTGCTACCGGACCCGCCTCGTAGACGTGATTGCTGCCACTTAATTCCAGGGCAGTAAAAGTGCTGACAAAATCGAGTACAGCCAGTATGGTAATATAGAAAACGAGCTTGGAAATCGGATACGGCCAGAGTTTTCTCGATAAAGTCTCAACTCTGGTTTCAAGATGCCTTTCTCGTTCCAGGTTTTTAATAAATTGCTGTTTCAGTATGTCAAAAGGAGAAACCATCCTAGACTACTCCAAGATTTCAGTGATAAAAAAGTAAAACCGACCTTTAAAGGTCGGTTTCACTACTAGCTCGCTGCCGTCCTAAAGTGACCAGGTACAGACGGCAGGTTAACGCTTCCCTTTTTAGAACTTAACTATTGAATTTTATACCGGATTTCCTGTTTTTTAATTGTATTGAGGTAATTATTACTTTTCAAGTACTACAAGAATACTCGAATATACCCAATATTTTTACGCATTTTGGCGTTCGAATGTTTTGAAACGAACATTTATACTCTTGAAATACGTTTGTTCAAATTTGTATTTCTTGAATTAAATATGGTACACTCTCCAGAGGCTGTGTCTTTATCAGGGAGAATAGGATTCAGGCATTTAACAGTTGATCATACAACGATTTTGGATAGGCGAGATTATGACTTGATTTGCGGAAGTTCATCGTTGAGTACAAGACAGCAGCATTTCACAATTATTTAGTTTTCACCACGAAATTAATATAGCAGTGATGCACTGAAAGGAGTTTGGTATGACCTCAGGTGACACAAAGAAACTAGATGCACTAAGAGAAGAGGTTCGAGCCTTTCTGGGTAAGAACCTACCAGTAAATTGGGGAACACCGGCGTACAAAGCACCCGAACAGGGTAGCCCGGAAGCAACTACCCTAAGCAAATCGTTTACAAAAAAGCTCTACGAGGCTGGCTACACCGGATTTGGCGTTCCTGCTAAATTCGGTGGTGTCGAACGGCCGCCGCAAGAAATTGCAGTCATTCGCCAGGAGCTTGGACGTCGCGGATATCCAACGCCTAATGTCGGGCTCGGCCGTCTTGTGGTAGACACTTTATTACAATGGGGTACCGACGAGCAGAAAAAGAGATTTATTCCTGGAATTCTGAGCGGACAGGTACACTGGATAGAGGGTTTTTCTGAACCGAATGCAGGTTCCGACCTGGCTGGTGTCCAGTGCACAGCCGTTAAAAAAGGCGATAAGTGGGTAGTTAACGGCCAAAAGTGCTGGACGAGCGGCTGGGACTACGGCGAGTGGGGTTTCCTCCTGTGTAAATCCGATCCACAAGGCCCACGGCACCGAAACCTTACTTTCTTCCTTTTCGACTGCAGCACGAAAGGATTCAGCCGGAAACCTTTGCGGCAAATGACCGGGGAAGCCCATGCCCAGTACGGCGAACTATTTTTTGATGATATGGAAATTACCGATGACCTTAGAGTCGGAGAAGTTGGCAGGGGTTGGTATGTATCAATGACAACCCTTATTGCCGAAAGAGGCGGCGGTCAGGTAAGCGCTGCAAGCGGTGAAGCTGGCTTACAGGGTCTGCAAGCTGTTAGATCCTTGGGCGGTGTCGATGACCTGATCGAACTAGCTAAACACACGAAGCATTTCGGGCAGACAGCTTGGGACGACGCAGGTGTCCGTCGCAGCATTGCTCAATTCGCTATCGAAAATGAAGCACAACGGGCTTATGGCGTGCGTTTAGGTGCATTAATTAGAAGCGGCAATGCTTCAGGAAATGAAGCTTCAATGTCCAAACTTACCAGAACCGAGCAGGGCAAGCGCGAAGGCGACTTTGCCTGTGAGCTGTTAGCAACCTATTCGCAGGTTTTGAGGGGGGACCCGAGGGCAGTAAACAACGGCAATTATGTTTACACCATGATGTTCTCACGCGGCACAACAATCTACATGGGTACTTCCGAAATTTGCCGCAATATTCTCTCTGAAAGAATCTTGGGTTTGCCCAGAGGCCAATAACATAAAAGAAGTAATTGAGAAAGAGAAAAAGGAGCGTCAAGCATGGCGATAGAAATCCCCCTTAAAGAAGAACAGGTTATGCTTAAGAAAATGGCTAGAGATTTTCTAGCTGCCGAATCTCCCAAGACATTCGTCAGGAAAATGATGGCTGACGAGGTTGGGTATTCACCCGAATTGTGGAAAAAAATGGCAGGGCTCGGCTGGCAGGGTCTCGTTTTTCCGGAAGAGTTAGGCGGTTCAGCGATGAGTTTCCGCGACCTGACGATCCTGTGCGAGGAGATGGGTCGGGCGGTCTTGCCGGGTCCTTTTTATTCAACCGTAATACTTGTCGGTTTACCTATACTTGAATTTGGCACCGACGCACAGAAAAAGGAATTCCTCCCCAAGATAGCTAATGGCGATATAGTTTGCACCTTGGCGGCGCTCGAGGAAAGCGGCGACCTTTATGCGGACGATATCCACTTTAAAGCCAAACCGCGGGGCGCCGAGTATATTTTGAACGGCACCAAGCTGTTCGTGACCGATGCTAAGGCTACAGATTATTACCTGCTGGCTGCCCGCACACGCCGCACAGAAAACCCTGAAGACGGGATCACCCTTTTCATGGTTGGCGCCAAGGAGTGGGGTGTTTACGTTCAAAATATGACTATCATGGACCAGACCCGCAAACAGTATGAAGTACGCTTCACAAATGTACCGGTTTCAGCGAAGAACATCATTGGCGAAGTTCACAAAGGCTGGCCAATCGTGCAGCAGATTGCCTTGAAAGCCTGTGCTGCTCTAAGTGCCGAAATGGTTGGTGTCGGTGAGACGGCGATGGAAATGACCATCGACTACTTGAAGAACCGCCAGGCGTTTGGAGTAGTAATCGGTTCATTCCAGGCACTCAAACATAAGGCAGCGGACATGTACGTGGCGATGGAATATTCCCGCTCGCTTATGGAATGGGCTTCAGAATGTATCAAAGAAAATGACCCTGAGGCAGCAACCGCAGTTGCGATGGCTAAAGCCAATTGCGGCGATGCCGTGAAGTTCGTAACTGACGCAGGAGTACAGCTGCACGGCGGTATCGGCTTTACCTGGGACCATGATATGCATCTTTATTTCAAGAGGGGTAGATATAACGATACTGCCTTTGGTGATGGAAATTACCATAAAGAATGGATAGCCAGGAAGCTGGAAACCAATATCATGTAATAACGCACTAAACTTAGCAAAAAACCGGGCGACTTCTATTCAGTCGACCCGGTTTTTATTTGGGATTAATCCATTTCCCCATAGAGCAAGCGTCCCCGCTTGCGGAGTTTGATACAAAAGCCACCGACAAACGTTTCAGATTTACCCAAGTTTTATTTATTGTGATTTAAACGCTGGTAGTAGCTGATAACCTTGCTCGCTGCCACGGCAGCCCGCGATACTGAAGGATAATAGGGTATTTTCAACTGGGCAAATTTGACGGTGAGCTCGCAGGTATTTTTCCATCTCAGTTCCTGAGCAGGATCATTGATATCCTTGATATCAGGGCTTCGATCGTTAATAAGTCCTAATAATGGTTTGTAGGCGTTTATTTGCTTATATTGCTCTAATAATTCATCAGGCGACATCTGGACCCATGGCGGAGGTCCACCTCCACTGCCTGCGGGACCTTTGTTATTTGGATTGGGTGGACGGTGCTGATGCGGTGGCCCACCACCGGGAACGTTGACAGAAGATATAATCAGGTCGAAATTAGGATGCATTGCCATCATTTTTAAAAGCTGCTGGGGACCAAAATCTTCATCGCCCATATTGATTGAAAAATCTGCCGGATTATTAATCCAGTCCCAGATTTGAATCCCCTTGTTTCTAAGCTCATCCCTGATTTCCTGGGGAAGAGGTATGACTTCCAGTCCGGCTTCTTCACACGCATCTGCGGCCAGGACGGTTGCTCCTCCTGCGCCGGCGGCGACGCCGACTCTTCGTCCGGTTATCGGAGGCAGGAAGTAAAATGAAACCGCTACATCGACCAGTTCGTCGATATTGGCGACTGAAATAGCTCCCGATTGACTGACAGCGGTCTTCCAAATCTCCGTGGAACCAGCAAGGGAAGCGGTGTGAGAGGCTGTCGCCCGGGTGCCTGCGTTACCACGACCGCCCTTGATGATGATAACCGGTTTTTTCCTGGTTACCTCACGAAGCAGGTTAAAAAATCTCGATCCGTCCTTAGGACCTTCGATGTACATCATGATTACTTTTATTTCTGGATCATTGGCAAAATATTCCAGGAAATCGCATTCGTTAAAATCGATCGCATTTCCGTAGCTGATCGCTTTGTTGAACAGTGCACCTCTTTGAGCTGTCTTACCGATGATTTCGCCGGCTGCCTGTCCGCTCTGAGAAGCTAACGCAACTGATCCCGACTCCTTGGGGAAGTGACCCTGGAATGAAATTCCCATCCTGGGGCAGTATATCCCCATGCAGTTTGGACCAATGATACGCACGCCGCCTTAATCATTCCACAACTCATGCAAAAACTTACCAA
>CAYHBE010000139.1:0-5193 GCA_964354765.1 uncultured Dehalococcoidales bacterium
AGCTTTAGCAACTTCGACCATGTCCATTACGCCGGCGCCAATCTGGCGGCGTCCTTCTGCTTGACCGACCATTCCCATTCCACCACCGCCACCGCGTTCGGCAGCAAGGGTGGTCATAGCGACGTACCAACCCCGACCGACTTCACCGACTCTCATATTATCGGGGATATGTAAGTTGTCGAAGAACATTTCACCGAATTCGGCTTCACCGGTCATTTGGCGCAGCGGTCTTCTGTCGAATCCCTTAGCTTTCGCATCAAAGAGGAAGAAGGTGAGGTTCCGATGGCGTGGCGCCTGCGGGTCGCTTTTGGCTAATAAAACACCAAAATCAGCAAACCGGAACATGCTGCTCCAGATTTTCTGACCATTGATTATCCACTCATCGCCACTCTTTGTAGCGGTCGTTTGCACGTTAGCGAGGTCTGAACCTGCGTTTGGTTCGGAAAAGCCTTCTGCCCAGCTCTCTTCGCCGCTAAGAATCTTAGGGATGAAGCGCTTTTTTTGAATTTCCGATCCCCACTGCAGGATTGTGGGCGCAGCGAGTAATGTGCCTAACGAAGCTGGCGCGCCGGGAGTACCCGTCCGTGCCATTTCTTCGCGAATTATGATCCGTTCCTCGATTGGACGCTCAATCCCACCATATTCTTTCGGATAGCCAAAACCAGTGTAGCCCATATCGTAGCATTTCCTGGTCCATTCCATCGCCATTTTCTGGCGTTCTGGAGTTTGCGCTTCCGGCATCTTATATTCCGGGGTGCCCCAGCCTTTAGGTAAGTTTGCCATCAACCAGGCACGCACTTCCTTTCGGAATGCTACCATTTTTGCTGATTCTTCTGGCATGCTTTTTACTCCTTTAACTTATTCTTTCCTGTTTTTCAAAACTATCCAAACCGCTATGTTTTATTTATTTCATACTTCAAATCTTACTGCCTCCCGCAGTGGAGACACTCTTGACGATATCCTCTCCTTTCAGCCTTATTCTGTAATTCGTTTTGAAAGACTGTTAATATTAGTGTTTTTTCTTCTGTCGTACTTTTAGCTATTGCACATCTTTTTAAAAAGTTAGGCTTAGTGTGGAGTGAGCCTGTAAAACACAGTTTATCGGCACTGATATTACCACTTAATCGTGTGTTTTGTCAAAAATTTTCAGCCTTGATTAAAGCATAAAATAAGCTATTTCACTCATTGCAATAATGCAAGAGCCGCTAGAGTAAATAGATAAGATTTACGCTTGTATTTGGCTTGACGTATCGTAAGGATGTTGATAAACTGTCAGAGGAGTTAAAGCTCATCCTCCCCAGGAGTATAATCTCCAAATATTTATTTACAGCACTATCTACTGCCTGCATACCGGATTTGACTGCAATCTCTAGAGATGAATATTTGAAAGGAGTACGACATTGCGTGTCACTTTGAGTGTAATTAAGGCAGACATAGGTGGTTATGTGGGTCATTCAGAGTGTCATCCGGATGTTATCGCTTGTGCCAAGGAAAAACTGGAGGAAGCGAAAAAGGCTAAACTCCTGATCGATTATTGTGTAACGAAATGCGGCGATGATCTTCAATTGATTATGACACACAAGCGCGGCGAAGAGGATGAAAAAATACACCGCCTTGCCTGGGACACTTTTGTCGCAGGCACGAAGGTGGCTAAGAAACTCAAGCTCCACGGCGCCGGGCAAGATTTACTTACGGACGCTTTTTCCGGCAACGTAAAGGGTATGGGTCCAGGTGTGGCTGAAATGGAATTCGAGGAGCGAGAAGCAGAATCCATCGTCATATTTATGGCTGATAAGACCGCGGCCGGCTCATGGAACATGCCTCTTTATAAAATATTCGCCGATCCTTTCAATACTATCGGGCTGGTCATTGCTCCTAATATGCACTGCGGATTTGCCTTTGAAGTGCATGATGTAAAAGAACACAAGAAAATCACACTTAACGCACCGGATGAGCTGTATGACATGCTGATATTTCTCGGCGCTCCCGGTCGGTTTGTTATCAAATCTATTTATCACCGTGAGACAAAAAACATCGGAGCGGTGTCTTCTACTCAAAAATTATCATTCCTCGCCGGACGGTACGTAGGAAAAGATGACCCGGTATGCATCGTGCGCTGCCAGGGAGAGTTTCCAGCGGTCGGCGAAGCATTAGAACCTTTCGCATCGCCGATTCTTGTAGAGGGTTGGATGCGTGGTTCGCACATGGGACCGCTTATGCCTGTATCGGTTGCAGACAGCACACCGTCACGGTTTGACGGACCTCCACGAGTTATTGCCCTTGGATTCCAATTAGCCAGGGGTAAGCTCGTCGGACCGCGTGATATGTTTGAAGACAAAGCATTCGATCTGGCACGTGTTAAGGCGAATGAGATGGCAGACCTGATGAGGCGGCATGGTCCCTTTGAACCGCACCGTTTACCTCTCGATGAAATGGAATATACAACCATGCCCGGTGTGATGAAGAAACTCTCGGAACGGTTTGTCGAGCTGGAGTAAATCGCATCTCTTTAGACGGTGATCATTGAGTCCGAAACTGCTTATTGCGACTAATAATCCGGGTAAATTGCGCGAATACCGTGCGTTGCTAAAAGGCGTGCCGTTCGATCTCGTTTCTCCATTTGATATCGGCATCAAGACTATAGTGCCGGAAACCGGTGCGTCATATGAAGAAAATGCGCGGCTCAAAGCCGAAACGCTAGCTGAAGAAGGTCAAATTCTTACTTTAGCGGATGATTCGGGTCTGGAGGTAGACGCTCTTCACGGAGAGCCTGGGGTGATGTCTGCCCGCTATGCCGGAGAGAACGCATCTGATAGCGAGAGAGTCGCTTTCCTGCTTGGCAAATTAATAGATGTGCCCGAAAAGCAGCGTTCGGCTCGTTTTCGCTGTGTTATCGCAATTGCTCGCGACGGACATCCAACTGTAACCTGCCAGAGTGATTGTACTGGTTATATTGCGTTCCAGCCGCGAGGTAATAATGGTTTTGGCTACGATCCTGTTTTCTTTCTTCCTCAACTTGGTAAAACAATGGCGGAACTTCCAGAAAACGTAAAAAACAGGATAAGCCACCGCGGACAGGCGGCAAAAAAAGCTCGTAGGCTGCTTTTTAAGATAGCGCGTGAGCTCAGTTAATAACAGGTTAGCTCAGCACAAATCACCTTGTATACGATTGTTAATTAGTATATACTACTAGACTACACCATATATTTTGTGGAGAGTAAATTATGAAATTATCATGCTTGCAGGAAAATCTAAGCAAAGGGTTGAGCATTGTCGGCAGAGCGGTGGCAACCAGGGCTACACTTCCGATCACAAATAACGTTTTAATCGCGGCTGAGGAATCCAGGTTAAAACTGGTCGCGACGAACCTGGAAATGGCGATCAGCCACTGGATCGGCGCTAAAGTTGAGGAAGAAGGCGCGATAACGATTCCTGCTCGTTTAATCACCGAATTCGTGAATTCTCTGCCCGTCGGAGAGAAAGTTGACATAAAGTTAACCGGAAAAACACTTGAGTTAAAGTGTGCCCGCTATGAAGCCCGAATAAGCGGCGTCGATGCGAAAGATTTTCCACCCATCCCCAAGCTGGATGAGGGCATTGTTACCACTATCGAAATTGAATCCTTGCGGCAGGGAATCAGCCAGGTTGTTTTCGCTGCGGCCACTGATGAGTCGCGGCCTGTCCTTACCGGCGTCGATATTCAATTAGAAGGCAGCTTGCTGACGATGGCAGCCGCCGATGGATTCCGGCTAGCCGTGTATAAGCTCCCGTTATCAAAAGCCGTGGGACAGAAAGCCGAAGTGATTATTCCATCCCGCTCGTTAAATGAGTTGAACCGTTTGATTGGCGATGATGAAGAATCGGTCACCATGACCGTCAATCCTACTAAAAGCCTGGCTATTTTCAAGTTAAAGAAGACCGAACTCGTTTCACAGCTGGTGCAGGGAGCATTCCCACGCTACAGCCAATTGATTCCGCAATCGGCAGCCGCTAAAGCTACCGTCACTGTCAACGAATTTTTAAGAGCCTGTAAAATGGCGTCGATTTTTGCGCGTGATGGCAGCGGCATTGTCAGGCTGGTAATGACCCCCGGTAAAATAACCGTGTCGTCAAAGTCAGAGGAATTAGGCGAAGATGTCGGTGAGCTTGATGCTACCGTTGAAGGACAAGAAGCCAAGATTGCCTTCAATGGCAAATACCTGACCGATGTCCTGAGCGTCTTGAAAGAGCAGCAGGTTACACTCGAGACGACCAGTCCTTCCAGCCCGGGCGTCCTGCGCCCCGTCGGCTCCGATAGCTATGTGCACGTCGTCATGCCGATGTTTGTGCAATGGTAATAAATTATGATTGAAGACCGACTTCTCTATTTCAACAGTCTAACATCTCGACTCGTGGCTTCCTAAGGGGTCAATAATATCCCCGGTTGAGAGAAAATCGCTTAATCTGCTAACATTAGTATGTCCGATCCACTAACTATGGTTTGGGCGGACGGGTGTGGAGAAGATTATAGTTGATCGGACTCAAAGAGATTCAAAGAAAGAAATTACAGTTTACACTGATTGCATTAGTAGTGACTCTTATCTCATATTTGGTCCTGATGATCAACGGACTAGGGGTTGGTTTGAACAAGCAAGCCGGAAGTGCCTTACTTCAACTTGATGCGGATGCCATAGCCTATTCCAGCTCTAGCCGTCTCAGTGTTATTCGTTCCGAATTGTCATCCCAGGTTGTGAATGACGTAGGCCGACAGGCCGGAGTAACGCAATCGGCACCGTTGGGATATATGAGCGTAAATACTCAGAGCAAAAGCGGGGAGATCGCTGGGATTGCTATTCTCGGTTATGTTCCTGGCCAACTCGGCGAACCTCAAAGCAAACAAGGAAGGCAATTGACCGGTAATGACCAGAAGGGAGTTCTTGTAGACGCCAAGTTTCTCAAATCATCCAATTTGACCATCGGTGACACTCTGACGCTTGTGAACCGTCTTCAGACTTATGATTTCACGGTTATTGGAGAGGTACACGAGGGATATTTCTTCTTCCAACCGGTCGTCTATATGGTGCTCGATAGCCTTCGCGAGATTAAATATGGAATGGTCACTCCTGATACACCACTTGCAAGTGTCGTTCTAGTGAAGGGGAAGAATCTTGTAGGGACTAAAGCAGCGGCTTTTGAAATTGTTTCCAAACAGAC
>CAYHBE010000140.1:0-5191 GCA_964354765.1 uncultured Dehalococcoidales bacterium
CGGCAGAAAGTGCATTTGCCGCAGGATTCTTTTTGTGTGAATTCGAGGAAGTAGCGGGCTATTTCTACCATGCAGTCATCCTCGTCCAGCACGACCAATCCACCTGAACCCATCATTGCTCCGGCGGTTGTAAGAGAGTTGAAATCGATGGGTAGATCAAGGGCAGACGCCGGTAAACATCCTCCCGACGGACCGCCTATCTGCACAGCTTTAAATTCCTTGTTCCTGGGTATACCGCTGCCAATATTGTATATTACCTGGCGCAGCGTAGTCCCCATAGGCACCTCTACCAGCCCAGTGTTGACTACCTTACCAGCCAGAGCGAAAACAGCAGTTCCTTTACTCTTTTCAGTACCGATATGCGCGAACCAATCGGCACCATTGTTAATAATGTGAGGAACCGAAGCCAGCGTTTTAACGTTGTTGATGAGAGTTGGCTTTCCATATAGACCGGAGACGGCAGGATAAGGTGGGCGGTGACGCGGTAATCCTGCTTTACCTTCGAGTGATGCGATCAGGGCGGTTTCTTCCCCGCAAACAAAGGCACCTGATCCCTGGAACAACGTAATATCGAAGTTAAAGTCGCTTCCGAGGATATGTTTACCCAGTAAATTTTTTTTCATTGCTTGTTCAAGCGCTATTCGAGCATGCTCTACCGCCAAAGGATATTCAGCGCGGACGTAGAGGTAACCGTGACGAGCGCCGACTGTATAGGCGGCAATGGTCATCCCTTCTAGAACAGAATGCGGATCGCTCTCGAGGATAGAGCGGTCCATAAAAGCACCGGGATCGCCTTCATCGCCGTTGCATATGAGGTATTTAGAAGTTCCCTGAGTATCCCGACAGATTTTCCATTTTTCTCCCGTCATGAATCCAGCTCCACCTCTCCCCCTCAATCCCGACTGCTCTATCTGTCTGATTATCGAATCCTGTGGTAATTGGAGCGCCTTAGATAAGGCGGAATAGCCGCCGCTAGCGATATAGTGGTCGATGCTAACCGGACTAATAAATCCGCAGTTTTTTAGCAATAACTTTTGCTCATAGGACGCGCGCGGAAATTCCTGAAAAGCGGGGAGTGATTCGTTCGGTTGTAGTGCGCCAAGCACAAACTCAGGACACAGATCGTTTCCCATGATATATTCACTTACAAGCCGCTGCGCGATAACCGGATTAAGACGACTGTAACAAATGGCTGGATTATCAGGCTTAAAAATAATAGCCAGCGGTTCAGCGTAACAATGTCCCATGCAGCCAACTTCTACCACAGGACATTCAATACCCTGGCGGTTAATTTCTTCCTTGAAGGCTTGAACAACTTCAATTGCCCCCGCAGCGCGTCCGCAGGTAGCTGTGCCGACCATTATTACAGACTTACCGCTCATCATGAGATGCTGCCAATTTAATGACGCTGTCTCTTTTAATCGTTCAAATTTCAGTTGAATATCGGTATTATTCATGATTTCATAGCCACTTTGTTTTCTTTTTCCCGTTTAAAAGCAAGTAATAAACCATCAACTTTTGTCGGCTCAACTTTAGCTTCGGGTTTTTCATCCACGACGGTGACCGGAGCCATAGTGCAGCAGCCAACACAGGCAACCGTATCAAGGTCGAATTCACGGTCGGATGTCGTCTGACCGTGGTGGATGTTCAATCTTCTTTCCCAGGCATCAAGGGTTATATAGCCGCCTTTCATATGGCAGGCTGTCCCAAGACAAACACGTATAGAATGTTTACCCGGCGGATTCAATCGAAACTGGTTGTAAAACGTAACAACTTCGTAGACGTCGACAGGCGGGATTCTGAGGAATACCGCAATTTCAATCATCGCGGTTCGAGGTAAAAAGCCGAGGGATTGTTGAACAGCTTGAAGGATAGGGATGAGATTGGATCGTTTCCTTGAAAATTTACTAAGAACGATCCGAGTGTTTTTCCCCGCTTGCTTTTCTTCTTCCGGGGATATTGGTTGTGTATGTGAATTTCGTGTCATTTTAAATCGTAACAATTTTTATAGCTTTTTTAGGGCATGCCCGAACGCAATCGGCGCATGCCCGGCATGCCGATGGATCCGTCATCGGCGGCTGGTCAGGTTTTTCCTGTTTGAGTAATTTCCTCGGGCAGGCTTTTGCAGCAAGGCAGACCCCTGCAGCGCAAAATTCAGGGTCACATTTGTTAAAATCGACGAGAGCCATTTTGCTGGGCATGTATCAGGCAGCGACCCCCTGTATTCGCTGTGAAACATCGGGTTGTTGAGGCAAACACAACTCAGCTATGAGTATGTTTAGCGCCAGTTCCCCGTCATATTTGCCTGTTTTAATCGCAAGGTCGGTTTCGAGTAATAGTTGATATACCTGCTTAAGGCGGGGAAAGGTGTACCGGTTCGCTTGCTCCAATGTTTTCCGTACCAACCAATCTCCTGCCAACCCCATCCGGCTTCGTATTTCGGTTTCGGACAGTCGCTGCTGTTTCAACTCTCGCGCTCTCACGATAAGTCGCATCTGTCGCGTGAGCATGTTCAACATTTGAGTAGGAGAGTTTCCTTCATCAAACAATTGCTGCATCATTGTCTCTGCTTTTTGAATATTGAACTCGACAATAGCGTCAACCATGGCGAACACATTCGATTGCTGAGCATAGCTTACAAGCGCTTTCACGTCCTTTTCTTCGATCTTTTGTCCGCCGTTATAAAGAATCAGCTTCTGTAATTCACTTGACATAATCCATAAGTTGCTTCCAATGAGCCTTGTCAGTGAAGCGACTGCAGATGGAGAAATGCTTGCACCCTGCGCTACTACGTGGGTAATAATCCAATCGCGTAGTTGTGGTGTCTTAAGTGAGGGAAAAGCTTTAACCTGAGCTTGTGTTGTAATTATTTTGAAGAGGGGATTAGAATCCCTTAACTCGTTTTCTAAAAGGACGAGTATTGTGGTTGGGGGTAATCCATTTATGATACCCCCAAATATTTCATAACCAGTTATTTGTATATCAGATTTTCTGGAAGATAACCTTGCTGACCGATGCGGAGAAAAACGTTCTATTAACCCGTAAACTAACACCAAACGTTTGTCAGCCAGGAAAGGGACTGTTTCGCAGGCTACTCGTAAATCGTTTTCGGTTACTACACCGCCATCGAGCGCAACTGTGTTGGTGGCTAGCAACGATGGATCTCCAGCCGATTTTTTAATGATATCCAATTCATGATGTATCGAATAATCATCAGCACCATAGAGAATATATAACAATAATTTTTCCTTTAAGTCGGTGTAATACCGTGTTTTTTATTTGGCCTATCCTCAGATTTAGACATTACCTGTTCAAGCGCCGCAATCAGTCTCGGTCTGGTCTCAGCCGGGTCGATAACGTCATCAACATGGAGATGCTCAGCTGCGAGATACGGATTCGCAAATTCTTCACGGTACTGTTTTATTTTTTCCTGGAGAACGGCGTCAGGATTGGCAGCCTTTTCCAGTTCTCGCCTGAAAATAATAGGGGCAGCACCATCAGCACCCATGACAGCAAGCTCAGTTGTGGGCCAGCAGAAGACGAAGTCTGCGCCTAGGTCTTTACTGCACATGCCGAGATATGAACCTCCGTAAGCTTTACGAATTGTTACGGTCAGCTTGGGAACGGTCGCTTCAGAATATGCATACAACATCTTAGCCCCGTGGCGAATAATTCCTCCCCATTCCTGGTCGGTACCGGGCAGATATCCGGGTACGTCTACAAGATTAACCAAAGGAATATTAAAGGCATCGCAGAACCTTATAAACCGAGAGGCTTTATCGCTGGCATCTATATCAAGGCTGCCTGCCTTGGAAATAGGCTGATTGGCTATGATTCCGACTGTCCATCCACTAAGTCGGGAGAAACAGGTAACTATATTGGTTGCAAAAGCCGGAAACAATTCAAAGAAGTTTTTCTTGCCGTCAGTCCGCTGGTCAAACACACGTTCGATGATTTTCTTAATATCATACGGTTTGGACGGATTTGCAGGTACGATATCAAACAGGCTTTTATCTGTACGATCAGTCTTATCCTCGGTGATTTGTCGCGGTGTTTTTTCCCGGTTGCTGGACGGCAGATAGCTCAGCAATTCTTTAATATTATGGAAACATTCTGCTTCGTTATTTTCAGAGCGGCAGACCACTCCAGCTTTCTTCTGAGCGACATCGGCTCCGCCCAATTCTTCGTCGGTTATATCCTGTCCCGTAGAAGCCTTAACCACCCTGGGACCGGTGATGTATGCATAGCTGATTCCCTTAACCATAAAAATAAAGTCCATCAAGGCAGGAGAATAAACGCCGCCTCCGGCGGTGGGACCCAGTATGGCGCAAATCTGAGGAACTAGCCCTGAAGCCATCACGTTCAGACGAAAAAGCTTTCCGTATCCCGAAAGAGAATCGACTCCATCCTGGATCCTGGCGCCGCCGGAATCGTTCAGAGCAATCACGGGGCATCCGACTCGCATGGCGCTATCCATTAGCTCGCATATCTTTTTCGATTGCATTTCAGCCATTGTGCCGCCCATGCTGGTGAAGTCCTGGGCATAGACATAGACTCTACGTCCATCGATTCGTCCGTAGCCTGTGATTACGGCGTCAGCGGGGACGTCTTCATAAGAACCCACATTACGATTACGCACGAAAATCCCTGTTTCGTGGAAAGAACCCTGGTCGAGCAGCAAATCAATCCTGGCACGCGCGGTGAGCTTGTTTTTCTTCTCTTGTGCTGTCACACGATCTTTACCGCCCATCCCCTTGATTCTGTCACGACGCTCTTTAAGTTCGGCGAGTTTGCGGTCTTTTATCTGTTTTTCGTCTTCCATCAGTCTCCTGAACTATTTTGGCTTTTCTTCTTTGCCCCAGTTCTGCATTAATTGTTTTACCTTCTGAGCAAGCTCTGCGCTAGCCCGTAGACGATCGATCAGGACAGGACAACCTTCCAGAAGCGAATTCTGCGCAGCGATGGCCATACCGGAGAGCATATTTTGCATCGTGCTATCGATCTGAGGCGATTGACCCATTAAAGCCGATTGTGATTCCAGTTGACGTCTAAGGTCTTCCGCGGTAAAACGCATTGGTGTAAGACATGATTTATACCAGGGGCATTCCTTGCACTGGACTACCCCGTAAGCCTCGTTAATAATGTCACCCATTTAGTTCCTCCACTGTTCAATTAATGTAAAAGCGTCTTT
>CAYHBE010000141.1:0-5072 GCA_964354765.1 uncultured Dehalococcoidales bacterium
CTATCACTTGGTCTGCTGCTTGCCAGGTTTAATCCTGTCCTTTTAATCGCATTAGGGCTGATCGCGGGTTTAAGCTGGATTACGGCAGGACAGAGACTATATCACGTATGGAGAGTGACGAAGGAACAATCGAAAAGTTAAAACTCAAAACAAAAAAAATTATTAATTTATTGATTTTAGGTTATGGTTTTGAGATATGACTTTCAAATTTCGAGTTAATCTATTCCTGACAAGGAGGAATTATGCCAGCAATAGCAGTTATAGGGGGGCAATGGGGTGACGAAGGTAAAGGCAAAGTAGTCGACCTGGTGGCAGAGCAGGCTGATGTTGTCGTACGTTTTTCGGGTGGTGATAACGCCGGACATACTGTTATCAACAAATTTGGTAAATTCGCACTCCATCTGGTTCCGTCGGGCATTTTTTCTCCCAAAGCCATATCTATTATTGGAAATGGCGAAGTCATAAATCCAGAAGTGCTGTTTAAAGAGATGGATACACTAGAACAGAATGGCATCGATACATCGCCTTCGCGATTATTAATAAGCGACCGTGCCCACCTTATTATGCCTTACCACGTATTGTTTGATAGTTTAGAAGAAAAATTGCGGGGCGGGCAAGCAATCGGTACAACCATGAAAGGTATCGGCCCTGTCTTTTCCGATAAGATCGCGCGTCAGGGATTACGAATGGCAGATATCCTCGACGAACGGACCTTTTCGGAAAAACTCCACGCTGCAATTGAGCAGAAGAACCTGATTCTAACGTGTGTTTACCAGGAGAAACCGCTGTCCGAAGCTAAGATTTTCAAGACATACATCGAGTTCGGCAAACGGTTAAAACCGCATATTTGCGATACGACGGCAGTGATAGAAAAAGCGCTGAGTGACAAAAAGCTTGTCATGCTCGAAGGCGCGCAGGGTACGATGCTCGATCCTGATTTCGGTACTTATCCATATACGACCTCGTCTTCGCCGACGGCAGGAGGAGCTTGCACCGGTTCAGGTATCAGCCCGCGCGCCATAACTCGAATACTGGGAGTATTCAAGGCATATTGTACGCGCGTGGGCGGTGGTCCGTTCCCGACCGAGCTTAATGATGACATCGGTAATGAAATCCGCGAGCGGGCGCATGAATATGGGACAACCACCGGCAGACCCCGCCGCTGCGGTTGGTTCGATTCGGTAGCAGCACGTTTCAGTCACCGCATAAATGGCTATACCGGTATGGCCATTACACGTTTCGATATCCTCGACACACTGGAATCGATAAAAATATGCACCGCCTATAAAGTTGGAAACAAGACAGTTAATGAGTTTCCCGCCGACCTCACGATTCTCGAAAAATGTAAACCGGTGTATGAAGAGCTCCCCGGCTGGAAGGCGACAACCTGTGACATCCGTAATTTTAAAAGCCTGCCTTCAGCCGCAAGGAAGTATGTAAATAGACTGGAAGAGCTGATCGGATGTCCCACGAATCTCATTTGTGTCGGACCGGAACGTAACCAGACAATCGTGAAGAAAGCAGTTGTGTAAATTTCCTGGATACTCAATCCGAAATACTAAAATAATTCATATAAAGAATATATTATCACAGTCTTATTCAACTATCGCATGTCGTAATAACATACCTGCGCCCCATCTCTTTATGAGGTTGTCCGAAAATACGTCTTCCTTTGAAGCTAAAAAAGGAATAAAATAGCGGTCAAGGGGAGGGCAGACATGGGGAAATTTAAAAAATATCGGCAGAACCAAATAATGCTAATGCCACCCAATCTTGATGACAAAATACAGGAAGACCATTTTGCCAGGTATATCAATGAAGTAGTGGATGAACTGGATATAAGTGACATAGAGGAAGGTTACTCTGATTTAGGTTGTCATGCTTATCATCCCCGGATGCTACTGAAAGTGATTCTGTACGGGTACAGTACAGGGGTCAGGAGTTCGCGGCGGATACAGAAAGAGATCCGGGAAGATGTGGTATTCATGTGGTTGGCAGGGATGGCGGAGCCGGATTTTCGCACCATTAGCGACTTCAGGAAAGACAGGCTCAAGGATATAAAGAAGCTATTCAATCAAGTACTTAGCTGCCAGACACAAAGGTGCTTATCACCCCTCTAGAAACAAGGCATATGAAGAGATAAAGTGAAGAGTATTAGACTTTTTAGACACAGAAGAAGGGAAAAAGTTACTGGACAGAAGAAAACATGATGTTGAGCCTACCTTTGGAGACATCAAGCACAATATGGGCTTCAGGAAGCTGCTCTTGAGGCTGTTGCCCAAGGCAGCAATCGAGGTGGGCCTAGTTTCTATGGCGCATAACATCAAAAAGATAAAAGGATGGCTGGAAAAGCTGCATAAGGTTACTGTAACTGAGTAAAAGGGAAGTTCGTTTTTGTATTATTTTCCATCAAGTGCCTTTTTCAGTTGATGATGGAGAAAAAACATCAAAAATAGTTTTCTGACAACCTCGGACAAAGGGGTGGGTCGTCGTGCAGTCAACTGGTGGTGATTACATAATAATGCTTTCAACCAATTGTAAGTAGAACTCTAAAATTAGACAACTTTGCAATATCGCCAAACGGTGATAAAATGTGGGCGATGTCATTTAGAAGTAGAAAAAGACAGGGAGGAAATAATGAGAAATAAACAGCAATATGTCAAAGGGCTCACCAAAATGAAAAGGAATGTCTATTTCGACGGCGAATTGATCGACCGTACCGATGAGCGTCAAATGCCCTGCATAGAGACGATTGGTACAACTTTTGAGGAAGCTCTGCGGCCGGAGAATGAAGGTCTGTGCACTGCCATTTCTCATCTTACAGGTAACAAAATAAGCCGGTTTACCCATATCCACCACAGCAAAGAAGACCTTCATAAAAAGCAGGATATGACCAGGATGCTTTGCCAGAAGGTCGGCGGCTGCATACAGCGCTGCATGGGTATCGATGCGACCAATGCCATCTACAATGTATCTTACGAGGCGGATAAGTCTAACAATGGGGCAACCGAATACCACGAAAACTTCAAGAAGTGGCTGCTCCGTTTTCAGAATGAAGATCTGGTTGGCTGCTGTGCCCAGACTGATGTTAAGGGCGATAGGATGTTGAGACCGGCCGATCAACCTAATCCTGATGCTTACGTTCGCATCAAGGAGAGGTTGAAGGACGGTATTGTTGTCAGCGGTTGTAAAGTGCATATTTCCGAGGCATCGGTTGCCGATGAGGTACTGGTTGTACCTACACGAGCTTTACGTCCGCAGGACAAAGACTATGCAGTATCGTTTGCTGTACCGGGAGATTGGGAGGGATTGAAACAAGTAGTGACTATCAGAAACCTCCGCACAAGAGAACATTTCAAACGAGGCTTTGCTCCCGGTGCTACCGATTCCTACATGATATTTGATAACTGCTTTGTCCCCTGGGAGCGGGTATTCCTGGCGGGTGAATATCAGCACGGTGGCACTCTAGCGCTATTGTTCGCCCTCTTCCACCGCCATTCCTACTCCGGTTGTAAACCTGCTATCGGCGATATAATTCTCGGTGGTGCGGCGCTTGCGGCAGAAGCCAATAATATCCAGAGAGCCGATCACGTCCGCAAGATGTTAGCTGAAATCATTATGACCACCGAACTGGGTTATGCATCGGGTTACACCGCTTCCGACCTGGGAAAACCTGAAGTCTTTATGCCCGGAACAGGGTTTGTACCTTACGGACCTGGCTCTTTTATTCCCAACTCAATATACTGCAATGTCGGTCGATGCCAGTCGGGTGAAGCCGTTTATCATGAAGCCGAGATGCTCTGCGACATTTCCGGCGGCGTACCCGCGACCTTCCCCCGTGAAAAAGACTTCCTTAACAAAGATACCAAGGATTTGCTGCTTAAATATACGAAGCGCAGCCCCACCATGGCTGTTGAGGACCAGGCGCAGGTATGGCGCTATATGGCTGATGTACTCTGTTCGGCAGCTGGCGGCGTCACCAATATGGGCGCCTATCACGGCGGCGGGTCACCGGTGATGGAGCAAATTGCCATCACAACTCAGTATGATATCGATGCGCGCAAGAAGCTCGTGCGATATATCGCTGGTTTAAGTCAGGGTGACAGAGAGGCGCTTGCGCCGAAGACAGTAAAAAAGGTAGCGACAAAATCCAGTAAAACGGTAGCTGCGAAACGGGCCGCTCTAAAGAAAAAGTAAAAATTACATTCAGAGATCATTTAGTATTATAGGTGCCATCAGGGATCACTAATAATCCTTTATGGCGCCTATTTTTTATCGGGTATTTTCTGGTTCTCGCGAACCTTGATGAGGGACTTCTCCGGATAAGCGGTTTATTAAACGGCTCAACATCAAAGCCATGACAAATACAATAACAATCGCAACACTTGCCTGCAGCAATGTCTGGCTGCCATGGGTACCAAGGCTGATATCCATAATCGGTCCTGTGACATAATAAGTCGGGAATATATAATTTAACCACTGCGGTAGTTCGGGGAACATATAGATAATAGCTGGTCCAAACAACACTAGTCCGCCGAACTTCCAGACAGCAAATAAAGTATTCATTTCGTTAATAAGGGTTCCCAGTACTAGACCGATTTCTGCTGCCAGTATTGCACCAAGAACCAGCATCCCAAACAACAATAATGGGGATTCGCCCCAGGCTTGATTGATAAGCAGGATGATGACACCCATCACGATGCTCAGGATTGCCCCCATCATGCCCTTGGAGATGAAGATATCTGGTAAAGAGGCCGGTGTCACCGCCAGCGCCTGTAAAGTGCGCTTCTGTTTTTCGTCAATTAAAGACGCCGCTGGTATCATCAGTCCACCAAAGAAGACAGCCATCATAACGGTTAACGGCATCAAACGTTGGCTCCAGGGAATAGATTTCTGATCACCCAGCGTGACCGATTCTAGGATGATAGGTTCGGGCTGCGAGCTAATCTGGTTGGTTAATTCGAGAATGGTCGCCGTAATGATCGTCCGGTCTTTCGCCAGGCTTTCACCCCAAACATAAACGGTTAATGTCACTTTTTTGCCGCTCTCGAGACTGCTGTCGAAATCCGGAG
>CAYHBE010000142.1:0-5041 GCA_964354765.1 uncultured Dehalococcoidales bacterium
CGCGCATAGCCTTCAATACCAACCGGCAATTCTCTGTGCCCATATGGCGGAGGGGTACAGGAACCAGATGAAGTTCAGCCAGTGATGCCCTCTGTGCCAACCGCGCGACCTCGTCACCGACCCCAAAAAGCTGATCAGACGCGCCGAAATGGAGATAGCGTTCGTCCACGTACTTAATCAATGCATCGGTGGTAGATTCACCGACATATTCTTTAAGACGGCCGCCAACCTGTGAAGATAGCGTTAGTTTGCCGTCACTGTAAGCTCCTGCGCCGCCCAATCCGCAGACCAGGTTGCAAGGGGGGCATGAAATACAATTGGTGCCTTTATCACGTGAAGGGCATGCCCGTGCATTCAGGTCTTTGCCCTTTTCGATGAGGAGAACGCTGAGCGGAGATGACTGAACCAGTTCCAGCGCAGCAAAGATTCCCGCAGGGCCACCACCGACGATGACGACATCGTATTTTCTGCTCATTTCAATCCAATTTAATTGTATCCCTGCGAGCGTGGAGCGTCAATAGCATTTATAGCTGTTGATCCACCAGATTTGGCATCTTTTTGGATTAATATAACGGCTATTTTCCTTGACAATACATAACAACCGCACTATAATTGCGTGCGTGGCAAATGAAAATCTAATCCGTTTCGGCAGCGTACTCAAGCAGCAGCGTTTGAGCATACCTCTCACCTTGCAGCAACTCGCGGGAAAAGCAAACGTTTCAGCGTCACATCTAGGCCGTATAGAGCGGGGGCAGCGTTTTCCTTCGGCAAAGATACTGAGAAGGTTAGCCAGTCCGCTCGGTTTGGACGAGAACGAAATTTTCACCGTTGCCGGTTACCTTACACCTCAGTCGCTAAATATGACACAACCGACACAACTGCACACAAATGGAGGACTCGACCCGATTGTCGCCAGAATGCTAAGCCAAGAGTCGATCGAAGTCCAGCGCCAGGTCATCAGCATCCTGAGTATCCTCAAGAGCCTCGCGAAAAACGGGACAGAATCTAAGCCCGGGATTGAGAAAAAATGAACCGCGTTAAGGCGATTGTTTTTATTATCGGCGGTTTAATAATCTTTGTCCTTGGGTTGGGGATGTGGAAAAGCCCCGAGATGAACTGGCAGGGTTTTATCGATGCCTGGTATCTTATCGGCCAGGAGTTCACGCGATTGAAAGATGATCCATTTGCTATCCTCGGTATATTAATCATCATCGTCGGCGTATTTATCACTTACCAAGGCATAAAACGTCTTATAAAAAGACAGTCGTGATAACCTAGTAGACCGCTACAACCACCGCGTCTTTCGTGTTATGCTCATCCATGAAAACTACGAGGACATTTCTTCCGTTAATCATTTCGTTAGTGGGAATATTCCTGGCGACACGAACGCCTTGAAGAAAAGATTTACCACTTCCGGTAATTTCGAGAGTCGCAGTGTAGTTTCCGGAATCAAAACTACGCAAAGTCCCTTTCTTGATCCCTAGCATTTAAACACCTCCCAGGCTGAGCAGCTGGAGATAAATACTTTTCGCAGGTTGATATTCGAGCGTTATTCCCACTACCCGCTTCTTCACCTCTGAAAGCCCGGCATTTATGTCTGTAATATCCACAACGTCATATAACTGCTGCCCGCAATTAACCGGTATTTGTATGGTGCCTCTTAATGCTTCCATGCTATATTTGCGCAGCAACGTCTCGCCAAAGTCGTGCGCATGCAACGCGTATCCAATATTTCTATCGATTACCAAGTGAAATCTTCCAGGAAATTTCTCCATTTGCTGCCAATCGAAGGAATCGGTCACTATCGGAGAATGCGTTTCCTCATCATATCCTTCAACACGGATCTGATTCGCTTCGCAGCTGCTGTTAAGATATTTCCCACGGAAAATAACATGCGTCTGCCCAAAGGAATATGTCGAGCTATCGGATTCCTGCGGATAAACCAGGAAGGCATTTATTCCTTCCATAAACAGCAAGTCGGGTACATATGAAAGTAAACGCGCAACCAAGGCAGTTCCCGTATCGCCGGGATGAATTGTAAAGTCAGGGCAAAACCCTATGATTTTCGTTGATTGTGATTTTGCTACCAGCTTTAAACCCACTCGCGCTAAAATAAATTCAAGTATTTGTTTTATTGAAGTCTCTGGCGTATCTTGATTCCAGCGGAACTGGTGCCGCGCCCGCCATTTTTCCAGCAGGAGCCAGCCATCCCCAGCGTGCAGCACCAGGCTGGCTTTGGCGCCGGCGCTCACGTGCTCATATGCATCCAACCAAAAAGAAAGCCCGTCGCTGGCTTCATCACTTTGAGAGGTAATATAGCCGGGACTAATATCTATCTGGCAACCTGTATCCAACGTCAACAGGTCACCAACACCTGGTAGATTATATTTACCATTGCTATTCTGTAGTTCGAGAGCAAGCTTACCAGCGGAGTCTACTAATTCGAGCCTGGCGCTAATGACATCTTCCGCAAGCTCAAGAGTCTGCTCCTGTATACTTGCCCGCCAGACACCATTAGGGGAAGACAACCAGCAGAGATCTGAATAATGTGCGACTGCCAATCCGTATTCGCTGGCGGCATCGAAAGGCACAGGTTCACGCCAGAGATTTAAAAGAAATTCCGTTCCAGGCACAACTGATGTCCAATGAGGCAGGTTGTATGACTCTACACCATTAAATTTTTCAATGAAAAAGCTAAGGAAAACTTCCGATTTATCCAGGTAAACGCTTCTAAACTCGTAGTTACCGCCCGCCGGCGCTGATTCCACCTCTTTCAACTCCGACCACGAGCCGCCGTTGAAGATCAACGACCAGAGCTTGTAGTTACCACTCGCGTCTTGTCCGGTTACAAGTAGATCCCAATCGTTATCATAAAAAGCTGCGACCGAAGTAAGATATCCGGTGGTCTTATCCCAAGCTGTTTTTTCCTGCCAGACGCCGTTGGTGCGTGTTTTGACATATAAAGCGTTTTCAGCGACAAAGAAGACAGCCATATCGCCATTCGGCCGGTATCCAGCGGAAATACCTTCGACTGTTACATAAGGGGAGTAGTCTAATGTGACGGCACTCGCCCAGGTAGCGCCGTAGTCGGAACTCATCATGCATTTTAGTTCCTGGTTCAGGTTTATCCAGAAAATACCGACTTCATTATTATGAGATGCTGCCGTCACCGCCTGAGAGCCGTATTGTCCTGTATAGATCCAAGCGCCAAAGTTTGATGAGGGTCCGGGATTGACAACACGCTGGCGGTACAGCTTGTTGTTGTCGGTACCAGGGCTTACCCTGACCCTGATGAGGGAGCCATCGCCTGACAGAGTAACGTCGTGGTAATAATCGGGCTCGGTGCCGTTATAAAGGTTTTCCCATTTCAAACGGACAAGGTTTGTTAGTCTATTCTTGGCGACTACTTTCAAATACGGCATTCGGCTTTCGGAAGTTTGTGCTGCCAGCAGCGTGGAAGATAATGTTCTCATTGTAACTTATCCCTATCTGTGGCCCGCTGGTCAGGAATATAATCCTTGCCCCAAAAAAGATGCCCGGCAATATAACCGATCGCAAAAATTAAAAGGAACCAAAAAATCATGTTCCACCAGAAGTGTCCGAGCATAGCGCCAATTGCAACCAGTGCAATTATCCATAATCCTTCAACTTTGTGCCATGCATCCCTCAGGATATAAGTCCACGGACGCCCGCCGATCAGCTTCCACAGGATTTTATACAGATTCCAATTTTCCAATATGTTACTCTACCTAAGACCGAAGTCAGTGCTCTGATTGACTATTTCGGTATGAGGCTGATACAGAGATCTCACCCTGATCCGGTTTTTCCGGCTGAGGCGTGTCAATTCCTGTTTAAAAAGGTCGAATTTTTCTTTGCCCCACCCAAGAAAATCATTCTGGGTCTGAACCCCACCACTGTTAACTTTATTGATGACGTACATAGCTTGTTCAAGTGCCGCGTAGGCGCAGGCTCCCCCGGCAACCAGGTCTTCATGCCAGGCGAGAATAGTCGAGCCGGACACATCCAAAGAGTGGAGCTTGCCATAGTGGATGTAAGCATTTGAGCCATCCGGAATTTCATTACCTAGTAGGGTAAGTGTATCTGCCCAGACAGAAAAACGCTGGTAACGTTTCGGGAATTTGTCCACCGGGTATTCGACTGCTTCAACTGTTATTCGCCCGGTTAATGTACTAAGATCAATTTCCCGCGAGCCACCCATGGTGGTAATACTTGATTTCTGCTCCAGCGGCACTGCCTCGGAGTAATCTTTGACAGCATGCAAAATATGCCGATCTACCTCATCATTTGTCCAACGATAGTTACCAGCATCCTCGTCGTGCAAGTCGCGCCGGACAATGCCACGCATTTCTGTTAAATTCATGTTTAGTCACCTCGCAATTTAAGTGTCAAATTTCAAGTCTCAAGTATCAAGTGTGAGGGTGAGGAAGTAGGCTTCTCCACTCCTCACCCTCTGGTTATTAGTCTTGCGCTCCGATGAGCGCTCCCGCCTTGATGGAACTGAATAAAGCCAGCGAGACATACCATTTTATACGGTTGCGGCTGGCATCCTTGGTTTCCAGTGAACCAATCGGCTCGACGGTGATAAAGCCGGGAGCCGATAGACCGCACAAACCGCCCTCACCCATTTGCAGTGCATAGATTGTAGAGCAGACACCGCCGGTAGTATTTGTTTCGACGCTGCCAGCTACTACGTGGGTGTCCAGTATCCAATCGCTCACTGCGACGGGTATTCCATCCCAGAACTGGATAAAATTCCCCCACTGGTCGCGGTCGGTTTCCATCATACCTCCGCCGGCGCGAACCAAAGCATTGATTTTACGCCTCGACCGACGGCTCATGAGAAGCAAGTCCGGTTTGCCGCCCCTGATGGTATCGATCAGCTGGTCGAGCATTGCTAAGGTGAGAGCCGCACCGCTTGCCCCGGCAGCCACAACCTGAGAGCCTGCTGCGCCGGTATTTATGAGCTTTCGAATGCCATCGAATTGTTTCGCGTTTACAGATGAATTCCCATAAATGAACG